>NZ_JBAWUK010000015.1:0-87224 GCF_037079935.1 Stenotrophomonas maltophilia group sp. Smal12
CATGCCTGCTGCCCACGCCCCTGAGCTGAACACTCTCGCCGTCCTGATCGCCAGCGTTCTGGCCGCATCGCCTGGCCATGCGGCTGACGCCGATGCGGATCCTGCTGCCACCGCTGCAACGGCCAACGTGGCAGCGTCCACGCTGGATGCGGTGGTCGTTACCGGGTCGCGCACCAGCACGCGCACGGTGAAGAACAGTTCCACCCCGATCGATGTGATTTCCGCAGAGGACCTTGCTGCGACCGGCCAGGCCAACCTGCTGGAAGCGTTGCAGCGCAGCCTGCCGTCGCTGAGCCAGATCGGTGGCTACCAGAGCGACCAGGAGAGCCTGATCCGTGGCTACCAGCTGCGCAATCTCTCGCCGGGTTACACGCTGGTGCTGGTGAACGGCAAGCGCCGCAATGCCAGTGCCTATGTGAGCGGTGCCAACGGCGGCGGTTTCCCCGGCCATGCCTGGGCTGACCTGGCGTTGATTCCAGTCTCGGCGATCGACCATGTGGAAGTGCTGCGCGATGGCGCGTCGGCCATCTATGGTTCGGACGCGATCACCGGCGTGGTCAACGTGATCCTGAAATCGCAGGCACACGGTGGCGAGCTTTCCGTGGAAAGCGGGCAGAGCATTGATGGCGATGGCGCGCGCACCAGCGTGCGTGCCAACGTGGGCCTGCCGTGGGGCGCCGATGGCTTCGTCAACCTGTCGGGCGAAACCACGCGGCAGCACCACGCGATCCGTACCCGCCGTTACATCGATGGCTACCTGAGCTATCCGGCGGTGGACGCCAACGGCAACCTGGTCGCACTGCGCCCGAACAACCGGTTGCCGGCCGGCGCATCACTGAACCCGGCCGAAGCCAGCCGCAATGCCGAGGCCAACACCATCCTCAGTTCGCCATCGTATGCGCTGAAGGCCTTCGCGGTGAACGTGGGCCATGGCCTGGGCGAAAGCGCGCAGTTCTACGCTAACGCTACGGCCAGTGACCGCACCGCGCAGGCGATCCAGAACTTCCGTCTGCCGGCGACCATCTTCACCACTTACAAGGCTCCAGGCGTGCTGAGCGTGTTTCCCGATGGCTTCCTGCCGGTGCTGGAAACCAAGGAGAAGCAGTACACCGGCACCGCGGGCGTGAAAGGCCAGATCGCAGGCTGGGACTACGACGCCAGCCTGACCGGCAACCGCAGCACGGTGCGCACCTATACGCGCAACTCGGTGAACTACTCGCTGCCATACCCCGGTTCGCCTACCGACTTCTACGACGGCAAGCTGGACTACCAGCAGGGTATCGCCAACCTCGACCTGCGCCGTGGCTTCGAGGTGGCGGCATTCGCTTCGCCGCTGGAAGTGAGCGCAGGTGCCGAGTACCAGCACGAACAGTACGAACGCGGCGCCGGGCAGTGGGAGTCGTACACCGGCTTCGGTGCCGCCGCGTTCGTGGGCTATTCCACCGCCGATGCGGTGAAGGCGACGCGCAACAGCAAGGCGGTCTATGTGGGCGCGGCCACCAACATCACCGCGCGCTGGTACCTGGATGCCGCTGCACGCTGGGAAGATCATTCCGACTTCGGCAGCGTGTCCACGGGCCGCCTGACCACGCGCTTCGACTTCACCGACGCGTTGGGTGTACGCGCGACGGTCAGCAATGGCTTCCATGCGCCCAGCCTGGGCGCGCAGTTCTACCAGGCCACCGGCAGCTGCCCGTGCGGCACCACGCTGGTGGCACAGGTGTCTTCGCCGGCGGCGATTGCGCTGGGTGCCACACCGCTGAAGCCGGAAAAGGCCACCAACTACAGCCTGGGCGTGACCTGGGACCCGAGCCCGGCGTTCCACCTGGCCGTGGATGCCTACCAGATCGACATCCGTGGCCAGCTCGGCCAGTCCAGCCAGATCGGCTACAACGCGCAGGATCCAGCGCGCATCACCGACAACAGCGGCACGGTGCTGACTGCGGCGCAGAAGAACACCATCGATGCGCTGCTGGGCTCGGCCGGCATCAGCATCCTGCCGGGTGATGCGTTCTATGCCAGCTACTTCACCAACGTTGGCAATACCCGCACACGCGGTGTCGAGCTGACCCTGGAGGCCAACCAGGAAACCGTGTGGGGCAAGCTGCGCTGGAGCTACGCGGCCAACGTCGGCCGCACCACGATCCGGAAGGTCAGTGATATTCCGGCGGCGCTGCAGGGGCTGCCCAACATCAACCTGCTGACCAAATCCAGCGAGTACGCACTGCGCTTCCGCACGCCCAGCTACACCCAGGTGGCGGGCTTGGGCTGGCAGAACGGGCGCTGGCGCTCGAATGTCGACTTCACCTACTACGGCCCGATCAAGCGCCTGAACAACGGCGTGGAATACAGGCAGCCGCCGGTGCTGGTGACCAACCTTTCAGGTGCGGTGGAGCTGGGTGCGGGCTGGAGCGCGGCGCTGGGCGTCAACAACGTGTTCGACAAGCGCACGCGCAAGGTGCCGGAGTACGCGCGCAGTGCTACCGATGTGGCCAGCATCGAGACGACGTGGGATTCGGGCGATGTGCTGAGCCGGATCGGGACGTTCTGGTACGGGCGGATCAATTACCGGTTCTGAGGTGGAGCAGCCGAGCATGGCTCGGCTCTACAAAGGCAACAGCAGCCGAGCATGGCTCGGCTCTACAGAACGCGAAAGGCGGCCGGACGGGGTTCGGCATCATCGAGGAGCAGTTCATGTCTTCTGCATTGAAGGTGGTTGCAGTGGTAGGGTCACCGACCAGCTCGGCGACGTCGCGCACGTTGCTGCTGGTGCGGCACCTGTTGGCGTCGTTGCAGCAGCGGGTACACGCCAGCGTGGAGGTGGTGGAGCTGGCGCCGATCGCGCGCTCGCTGGGGCAGTCGTTGTCTCGCGATGAGGCGGAGCCTGCGGTGGAGCAGGCGTTGCAGACGATCGAGGCGGCCGAGCTGCTGGTGGTGGCCGCGCCGGTGTATCGGGGGTCGTATCCGGGGCTGTTCAAGCACCTGGTCGACTTCATCGAGCTGGAGGCGCTGGTGGATACACCGGTGCTGCTGGCGGCGACCGGGGGCAGCGAGCGCCATGCACTGGTGATCGACCATCAGTTGCGGCCGTTGTTCAGTTTCCTGCAGGCGCACACGCTGCCGATCGGGGTGTATGCCACGCCTGCCGACTTTGATGGCGAGCACATCAACAGTGCAGCGTTGCAGGCCCGCATCGCGCTGGCGACCGAGCGTGCGGCCGGGCATCTGGCCGTGCAGGCGCCGGCGGTACCGGCGCCGCTGCGACGCATTGCCTGACGGCATAACCGACGGCGCTTTGCTTATGGCCAAGGCGCATCTGCATGGCCGGATCTGACCGCCGATTGTCGCCTGGTATCGCCACCGCAAGCACCGGCATCCCTAGCATCGAAATCGAAGCGGCATCGCATTGCCGGCCCTGATGAGGACACTCCCGTGGCGTTGGACGCAGCAAGCAAACCCATCCTGTTCCTGCTCGACCGCGAGTTCGAGGATGGCCAGATTCCTGGCCAGCGTTTCTTCTGCCGGCACAGCCTGCTGCTGGAAGGGGCACTGTCGAGTATCGACGGCCTCGACGCGCAGCTGGATGTGCGCCGCATCGGCTTCGCGCGGCCACGCCGCGAGGTGATTGCCGAGATCGGCGAGCAGGACCAGTCGTTGCCCAAGCTGGTGCTGCCGCAGGGTGTGCGCAGCGAGCTGGCCAGTGGCGTGCATCAGGACCGCCAGTACATCTCCGGTGCCGAGCCGATCCTGGCCGCGCTGAACGGCTTGCTTGGCATTCCTGTAGCCCACCCCTGAGCGAGGACGCGACCGTGAGCTATCTCATCAGTGTGCTGGACAAGAGCCCGGTGGCCGAAGGTGCTTCGCCCGAACAGGCGCTGCGCAACAGCCTGCAGCTGGCGCAGCGTGCCGAGCAGCTGGGTTACCACCGGTACTGGTTCGCCGAGCACCATGCTGCCCCGGCGCTTGCCAGCCCGGCGCCGGAAGTGCTGGCAGCCTGGGTGCTGGCGCAGACCCGGCGCATCCGCATCGGCAGTGGCGGGGTGATGCTGCGCCACTATGCGCCGTACAAGGTTGCAGAGAGCTTCAACCTGCTGGCGGCGTTGGCGCCGGGGCGCGTGGATCTGGGGGTGGGCAAGGCGCCCGGTGGCCTGCCAGCGTCGACCGCCGCGCTGGCGGCGGGACGCCCGGCATTCGCCGATTTCGACCAGCAGCTGCGCGACCTGGAGGGCGATCTGTCCGGTGTCGCGACCGAGGCGCTGGCGCGCCCGATTCCACAGCAGGCGCCTGAGCGCTTCCTGCTCGGGGCCAGCCCACAGAGCGCGAAGCAAGCAGCCGAGCTGGGCTGGCGCTTCGTGTACGCCGCGCACTTCGATGGCGACCCGAAACATATCGAGGCTGCGTTCGACGCTTACCGCAGCGTCTCCTCGCAGCCCCCGCTGCTGGCCACGGTGGCCTTCGCCGCACCGACTGCCGAAGCAGCAGCGCGTCATATCGGCGCGCTGCGCGTCTACAAGCTGCACCTCGGTCCGGGGCAGGCGGTGAACCTGCCCAGCCCCGAGGCGGCTGCCGAGTACGCGCGCCAGGTGGGCGTGGCCGACTTCCGCATCGAGGAAACGCGCCCCGGCGTGCTGTCCGGTGATGCGCAGCATGTGCGCGGCGAACTGGACGCGCTGCACCGGCGTTTCGGCGTGGGCGAATTCATCCTCGACGCGCCGGTGGCCGACCTTGACGCACGCCTGACATCCCTCGAACTGCTGTCGCCTGCGCCGCGCGCGGCGGTGGCCTGACCTGCAGGAGCGATTCCCAATGAGCACGACCCCGCGCCACATTCCGTTCGGCATCATGCTGCAGGGCCCCGGCAGCCACATGCATGCCTGGAAGCATCCGTCCAATCCGGCTGATGCCAGCGTCAACCTGCAGTTCTACATCGACATCGCACGCACGGCCGAGGACAACGGTATCGCCTTCGGCTTCGTGGCCGACGGGTTGTATATCAACGAGAAGTCGATCCCGCATTTCCTCAACCGCTTCGAGCCGATCTCGCTGCTGTCGGCGCTGGCCGCGGCAACGAAGAAGATCGGCCTGGCGGGTACGCTGTCGACGTCCTACAGCGATCCGTTCACCGTGGCCCGCCAGTTCGCCTCGCTGGATCTGCTCAGCGGCGGCCGTGCCGGCTGGAACGTGGTGACCTCGCCACTGGAGGGCTCGGGCCGCAACTATGGCCGGCCACACCCGGAACATGCGCTGCGCTACCAGATCGCCGACGAGTATCTGGAGGTGGTGCAGGGGCTGTGGGATTCCTGGGACGACGACGCCTTCGTGCGCGAGCGCGACAGCGGTATCTTCTTCGCGCCGGAAAAGTTCCGCCGCCTCGACCACAAGGGCCGCTTCTTCCAGGTGGAAGGGCCGCTCAACATCCAGCGTTCGCCGCAGGGCCAGCCGATGATCTTCCAGGCCGGTTCGTCCGACGACGGCATCGCGCTGGCCGGCAAGTACGCCGACGCGGTGTTCACCCACTCGCCGTCGCTGGAGGAAACCCGCGCGTTCACCCGGAAGGTGAAGAATTCGGCGATCGCGCATGGCCGCAGCGGCAATGACGTGAAGATCTTTCCGGGCATCGGCCCCATCGTCGGCCGTACTGCCGAGGAGGCTGAAGCCAAGTGCCAGGCGATTGCCGCACTGGCAACGCTGGAGGATGCGCTGGCCTATCTCGGCCGGTTCTTCGACCACCACGATTTCAGCCAGTACGATCCGGACGCGCCCTTCCCGGAGCTGGGTGACATTGGCAGCAATTCGTTCCGCTCCACCACCGACCGCATCAAGCAGGATGCGCGTGAGAAGGGCCTGAGCCTGCGCCAGGTGGCATTGGAGGCAGTGAGCCCGCGACCAAACTTCATCGGTACGCCGGAGCACGTGGCCGATGAGCTGATCCGCTGGTTCGATGCCGGTGCCAGCGATGGCTTCATTCTCGGCTTTGCCGCGCAGCGCGAGGGCCTGGACGATTTCGTGACCCAGGTATTGCCGATCCTGCAGGCGCGGGGCTACCACCAGCGCGCGCTGGAAGGGCAGACGCTGCGCGAGCATCTGGGCCTGCCGTACAAGGCCAGCCGGTATGCGACCGACGCCGAACCGGCGCGGAAGGTGGGGTAGGGCAATGAGCGGAGAAACCGCAGTAGCACCGGGCCAGGCCCGGCGGAGTTCCCCAGCGACTGGCGTGTTGCCCGAAATCGCAGCACGCGCCGAGGCCGCCATTGCGATCCGCCATGACCTCCACCGGCACCCGGAGCTGGCCTTCGAGGAGCATCGCACCAGCGCACGTGTGGCCGAACTTCTGCAGCAATGGGGTTATGAAGTGACCACTGGCCTTGGCGGTACCGGCGTGGTCGGTACGTTGCAGCGCGGGCAGGGCAGTCGTCGGCTGGGGCTGCGTGCCGACATCGATGCGCTGCCGATCCGCGAGGACTCCGGCCTGGCCTACGCCAGCCAGACCGAGGGCCTGATGCATGCCTGTGGTCACGATGGCCATACCGCCATCCTGCTGTCCGCCGCGCATTACCTGGCCCATCACGGCAATATCGACGGCACCCTGCAGCTGGTATTCCAGCCTGCAGAGGAGACGGGTTCGGGCGCGTCGAAGATGATTGCCGATGGCCTGTTCGAACGCTTCCCGGTGGATGCGATCTATGGGCTGCACAACTGGCCGGGCGCGCCGGTGGGGCACTTCGGCTTTGTCGATGGCCCGGCGATGGCGTCGGTGGACTGGGCGCGGCTGAAGGTGATCGGCAAGGGCGGCCACGGTGCCGAGCCGCAGGGCAGCATCGACCCGATCCTGGCGGCAGCGCACATCGTTACCGCGCTGCAGAGCGTGGTGTCGCGCAATGTCGATCCGCGGCAGATGGGCGTGGTCACCGTCGGCTCGATCCACGGCGGCCAGGCCGCCAATGTGATTCCGGACGTGGTCGAGCTGAAGCTGACCGTGCGCGCCTACCTGCCCGAGGTGCGCGACACGCTGCGACGCCGGGTCACGGAACTTGCCGAGCAGACCGCCGCCGCGTTCGGCGCGCGCGCCGAGATTGAATTCCCGCGCGGCTTCCCCAGCGTGATCAACCACCCGCAGCAGACCGCCTACGTCCGCAAGGTGGCGGTGCAGGGCTTCGGCGCCGAACAGGTGGTGCCCGACTTCGCACCGCGCACCGCCAGTGAGGACTTTGCCTTCCTGCTGCAGGCGCGGCCCGGCAGCTTCGTGTTCGTCGGCAACGGCGACAGCGCACCGTTGCACAGCCCACGCTATGTGTTCAACGACGCCGCCATTGCACCCGCTGCCAGCCTGTGGGCACGGCTGGCCGAAGACTATCTGGTGAAGGACGTGGCATGAGCAGCAACGAACGCTTCCTCTACACCTCGGTGGATGACCCACTGGCGCGGCCGCTGTTCGACGGCCTGGAGCAGGAGTACGACAGCCGCTACGCCGACGTGCGTCGACGCATCGGTGGCAGCGCCCGCGAGGAGCTGCAGCGCTATCCGGCGCAGGCCTTTGCGGCCCCGGTGGGCGCCTTCGTGCTGCTGCTGCGCGACGGGGTGGCGATTTCCGGCGGTGCGTTCATGCCGCACCGTGATCCGGATACCGCCGAATTCAAGCGCATCTGGACGCTGCCCGGGCTGCGTCGCCAGGGCATTGCGCGGCGCGTGCTGCAGGAGCTGGAAGAGCAGGCGGCGCGGCAAGGGTATCGGCGGGTGTTCCTGACGACGGGCTTCCGCCAGCCTGAAGCTGTTGGCCTGTACCTCAGCCATGGTTACACCGCGCTGTTCGATCTGGATGCGGATCCCGAAACCATTGCGCACCTGCCGTTCGAAAAGCACCTGCGGGCACCGGCGCCCCCCATCGTGCCTGCACAGACCCAGCTGCAAGGAGCCCACGCGTGAGCACGCCTTCGACCGCGCTGGATGGCATTGCAACCCGGCCGGCGCCAGCGCCAGCGCCGGCGCTGAAGATCGTGCCGGCCCGGCATCCGCTGCAGGTCTTCGGCACGGTGCTGGCACTGGCGCTGATCCTGATCGGGCTGCAGTCCGTGCTGGGCAATCCGCGCTGGGGCTGGGGCACCTTCGCCGAATGGTTCTTCGCGCGCCCGGTGCTTGAGGGACTGGGCCGCACGCTGCTGCTGACCGCGCTCGGTACTGGCCTCGGCTTCGCCTTGGGCACGTTGCTTGCGCTGGCCCGCGTCTCCGGCTCGCCGCTGCTGTCGGCGGTGTCGTGGGGCTACGTTTGGCTGTTCCGCTCGATCCCGCTGCTGGTGCTGTTGCTGCTGCTGAACAATCTGGGCTACCTGTACAGCACCATCGAACTGAGCGTGCCGTTCACCGGCATCAACCTGTTCTCGTACCCGACCACGCAGCTGATCGGTGTGTTCACTGCCGCGGTGCTGGGCCTGACCCTGAACCAGGCCGCGTTCTCGGCCGAAGTGATCCGCGGCGGCATTCTGTCTGTTGACCACGGCCAGCACGAGGCCGCGGCCGCGCTGGGCCTGCCACGTGGCCGCCAGGTCCGCCGCATCATCCTGCCGCAGGCGATGCGCTCGATCCTGCCGGCCGCGTTCAACGATGTGATCGGCCTCGCCAAGAGCACGTCGGTGGTCTACGTGCTGGCGCTGCCTGAGCTGTTCTACACAGTGCAGGTGATCTACCGCCGCAACCTGGAGGTGGTGCCGCTGCTGATGGTGGCCACGGTCTGGTACCTGGTGATCCTGACCGTACTTTCACTGCTGCAGCGGCGCGTGGAGCAGCGTTTCGCGCGCGGCCAGCTGCAGCGCGAGCGCTCGGCATCGCACGTGTCATCGCTGCTGCGCGTGCAGAGTGATGCTGCGCCGCGCGTGATCCACCGCCCGCGCATCGCCCCCCAGGTCGAAGCGGGCGAGGGCGCGGCGGTATCGCTGCACGGCGTAGGCAAGGTGTTTGGCGACCAGCCGGTGCTGGAGGATGTGAACCTGGACCTGCGCGCCGGCAGCGTGACGGTGCTGATCGGCCCATCGGGCGCCGGCAAGTCCACGCTGCTGCGGCTGATCAACCACCTGGAGCGTGCCGACAGCGGCTATGTGACCGTCGGCGGCCAGCTGATCGGCTACCGCCGTGACGGTGACACCCTGTACGAACTGCCTGAGCGTGAGATCCGCCGTCGGCGTGCCGAGGTGGGCATGGTGTTCCAGGGCTTCAATCTGTTCCCGCACCTGACCGCGCTGGAGAACATCATCGAGGCACCGATCGCGGTGCGTGGCGTGCCCCGTGTGCAGGCCGAACAGCAGGCGCGCACGCTGCTGGAGCGGGTCGGCCTGGCCGACAGGGCCGATGCTTTCCCGCGCCAGCTGTCCGGTGGCCAGCAACAGCGCATCGCGATTGCCCGCGCGCTGGCGCTGCAACCGAAGGTGCTGCTGTTCGACGAACCCACCTCTGCGCTGGACCCGGAACTGGTGGCCGAAGTGCTCAGTGTGATCGAAGAGCTGGCCCGCTCCGGCACCACGCTGGTAATTGTCACCCATGAATTGAGCTTCGCCCGCCGCGTGGCCGACCACGTGGTGATGATGGACCAGGGCCGGGTGATCGAGCAGGGCACGCCCGAGGCTCTGTTCGAGCGCCCGCGCCAGCAACGCACCGCCGATTTCCTGGCCAAGACCCTGTAACCCCGGAAGGAACACCATGAGCCCTGCAGCGGCGCGTCGCCCCTCGCGCAGCACCCTGTTGATCGTGGCGGTGCTGGTCATCGGCATCGCCGGCATCGTCTACTCGCGCGTGCGCCAGGCCCCGGAGGCTGCCACTGTGGCCGCGACCAGCCTGGCCGGTACCAACACCGCCGTGCTGAAGGGCACGCTCGACCCGAAGGCGCAGGCCCTGATTCCTGCGGGCTACCGCTTCGTCACGCCGGGCGCATTCACCGTGGCGACCCATCCGGGGCAGCTACCGCTGGCCGACTACGGCGCGGACAGCAAGGACGTGGTCGGCATCGAGCCCGACATCGCGCGGCTGATTGCCGATGCGTTGGGCCTGAAGCTGGTGATCGTGCCGGTCGCGTGGGCGGACTGGCCGCTGGGGCTGGAATCGGGCAAGTACGATGCGGTGCTGTCGAACGTGACGGTGACCGAAGAGCGCAAGAAGAAGTTCGACTTCTCCAGCTACCGCTACGATCTTCTGGGCATCTACACGCGCAGCGATGGGCCCATCCAGAAGATCGAGAAACCCGCTGATGTGGCCGGGCTGAAGGTCGTGGTGGGCGCCAGCACCAACCAGGACCAGATCCTGCGGCAGTGGGACCGGCAGAACATTGCGGCCGGCCTGAAACCGGTGGAGTACCAGTACTTCGATGACGCCGTGGTCGGCCGCTTGGCGGTGATCACTGGCCGCGCCGATGTCTCGTTCGAGCCCAATGCCACCGGCGCCTACTCGGCACGCGATGGCAAGGTGCGGCGCGTGGGCCTGTTCCCCGGTGGCTGGCCGAACGCTGCGGCGATCTCGGTGGCCACGCGCAAGGGCAGCGGCCTGGCCGATGCGGTGACGCAGGCGTTGAACACCCAGATCGGCAGCGGCACCTATGCGCAGGCATTGAAGCGCTGGAACGTGGCCGAGGAGGCGGTGCCGCAATCGCAGACCAATCCGCCGGGGTTGCCGACGCTGCAATGACACCGGGCGTGGCCCGGCGCTACCGCTGCTTCTGTAGAGCCGAGCCATGCTCGGCTGCTCTACCAACGCGCCTCCAGCGTTCTGAATGGTCTTGCCAGGCGCACGCCCTCTGCATCGAACGCGGTAACGTCGCGCCCATCCACACGCACGGTCTTCGGCATCGTCCGCGCCGGCCACCAGACCTTCACCGCCGTCCCACTGCGCAGGCCATTGCCCAGCGTGATCGATAGCGTGCCGTCGCGTTGCCGTGCCTGCATCTGCAACGTGCCATACGCGGTGGGCAGGCCTTCCACGGCCAATCCATCGCCCGCCACCCACGATGGCGGCGTGCCCGGCAGCAGCGAGAGCGCATCATCGTCTTCGCGCATCAGCATGCCGAACAGCGTGCGGCCGTATTCGGCACCGATCCAGGTGTGCGGCATGTCGCCCAGGTAGCGAGGAAAGCGCAGGCGTGAGTGCACGACCTCGGCCAGCACCTGCCACTGAAGCGGGCGCCGGTCATGCAGCAGCCCCTGCAGCAGCTCATCGGCGACCTGCGGCTGGCCCAGGTGCACATAGCTCAGCACGTTGCGGATCTCGTACGGGGTGTAGGCGTACAGCGCACCGGGCTGGCTGCGCTTGCGCACATCGTCCAGATAGCGCGCGAAGGTGGTCCGCAGCGCCTCGGCGGGCAACACGCTCTGTGCGCCGGTCGGGTCCAGTGCGATCGAAACGCCGGTGGGATCGCCATCGCCCAGGTCGGCCGAGGAGGGAATGAAGTCGATGCCCTTCCACGCCATCGTCGCCCGGATCGAGGCATGCAGTGCGTCGTAGAGCAGCTTGTATTGTTCGCGCGCCCAGGCTGCGGTCTGGTGGTCGCCGAGCGATTCGGCCAGCCAAGCGCCGTCGTGCCACCCCTTCAGGCCCCAGTAGTCGTCCCAGTAGCTGTGGGTGGGCGACGGATAGCCCTCATGGCTGATCGACGGCGCAAGAATGCCCGCGAACCGTTCCGGCGAAGGCTGGTCGGCCTTGTAACCGGGCACCAGCGTGCGCTCGCGCAGCTCCTGCAGGAAGCGCAGCGCGGCCTTCACCTTCGGCAGGTAGTCACGCACCGACTCGGGTCCGCCGTCCAGGCGCGCGACATCGGCCACCAGCGCGACGTACTGGCCCTGACTGTCGTACTCGATGTCCGATCCAAAGCCGGTGTTGACGCTGCCATCGTCGTTGAGGATCGGTGAGACCAGGCCGTTGGCATGCACGCCGTGTTCGCTGTACCAGGCCAGGTAGTCGCGCGCCACGCGGGCTTCGCCCATCCGCAGCAGCACCGCCGAGGTGGCCATGCCGTCGCGGATGAAGGAACGGTTGTAGTTGCGCGGGCCGGGCTGCATGGCTGGACCGGTCTGGTTGATCAGCATGTAGGCGGCCTGCGCGCGCAGCATGTCCACCAGCGACGGATCGGGCAGGCGCAGGCCGACCTGGCCCAGCCGTGCCTGCCAGTCCGCAGACGCCTGCGTGGCCAGTGAATCAAACGCCGCATTGGCATCGCGGGGCAGCGTGGCCAGATCCAGCGCAGGCGCTTCGGGCAGCACGCCATTGGCATCGGCGGCGGCGGTGCCCAACGGGAACGCGACCACGATGGCATCGCTGCTTCCCGGCGCCAACGAGACGCGGTAGTTCAACGCAGCCGAGGCAAGCCCCTGGTCATCACGCGCCTGTTGCGTGGAAGGCAGCTGGCCGGCAGCGAGACTTGCGGTGATCTCCGTTGCGCCATCCTTGCCGAATGGCGCCGCGCCGGATGCGGTCACTGGAGTAAGCGACTGCAGCAGCGTGCGGCCATTGATACGCAGGGCCTGCCCATCGATGGTCACCTCGCGGATCGGGGACAGCCCGCCGTTCTGCCATGGCGGATTCATCTGCATCGGGCGCACGACCAGGCTGAGCGTGCCTTCGATCTTCGTGCTTCCCGTGTTCTGCAGGCGATGCCGCAGGAAGGTCACCGGCTGGCCATCGCGCTCAATGGCGAACACTTCACTGCGCAGCTGCAGGCCGGGTTGCGGTGACCAGGTGGCGGAGGGCATCGGCTTCCAGCCGTCGCGCAGGGCATGCTGCATGGCCTGCCCGGCGGCGCCGGCGGTTTGGCCATCGGCATTGCGCCAGATGGGCTGCACCAGCGGTGCGCCCTTGAAGGCTTCCAGGTTGCCGTACTCGTCGAAGATCGACTTCTGTCGTCCTGCATGCACACCCACGGCCGTCCAGTAGGTCTGCTGCATCTGCAGCGAGGCCGGGAACAATGCGCGCTGGGCGCCGCTGGCGACGATCTGATACTGCTTCATCGGCGTCATCACGGCTTTCGGACCGAGCAGGCGCAGGCGTGCGATCTGCGGCGCAGCGCCGTCCACGCTCAGGCGGAAAGCACTCAATGGTTGTGCTGCAGTGGCGGCCAGCCAGCTTTGACGGTGACTGGCCGCCTGTGCATCGTGTGCGAGGTCCTGCCAACGGCCCTGTGCATCCTGCGCCTGTAGTCGGGCAGCGCCTCGTGCGCCATCGGCCCAGTCGACCACCAGGCCAGCCGTTGATTGGGCCTGCGGCAGCGTGATCTCGAGCGTATGGGATCCATTTGCCCCGGCCGGCATCGCGACGGTGCCGCCGCCTTGCCAGAGCGCCGCCGCCTGCGCTGCATCGATACCGCTGACGCGTGCGCTGAGCGTGCTGTCCAGCGGCTCCATCTCGAAGATCGACACGCCCCAATCGGAAGTGCGCTGCGGGCTGGCCAGCCGCAGGTAGCGCGCCTGCCGTGGCGCGAAGTACAGCGTTTCCACGTCGCCAAGCGAATCGGCCATCGTGTACGCGGTTTGCCACTGCCTGCCGTCCAGTGAGGTCTGCAGCGAATAGCCTTCCGGATTGGAGACATCCCAGGTGAGGCGCGCGCCGGCCAGCATTGCAGGCGCGCCGAGATCGATCTGGAACCAGTGGCCCGGACTGAATGCACCGCCGGTAACGGTCTTCGGGTTGCCGTCGATCAGGTGGCTGATCGCCATCGCCGGCACCTGCTGCGAGGAACTGCTGGCCTGCCATTGGCTGCGCGGGGGGAGGGTCTGTGCCTGTGCGCTGGAGGCCAGGGTGGCCAACAGCAGGGCAGCGGCAGGGCGCAACGGGAAAGGCGGTGTGGAGACCTTGGAGCGTTCGGCGCGCAACGTCATTACGGACAGCCTCGCAGGTTCGGCCGGAATCGGGCGAGCGCTACGCTAGCAAGGGATGTAACCGGTTACATGACGCACTGCAGCGCCGCTGGACGCTGCCGCTGCCATCACGGGAGGGCTGACGGATGTGGCTCTGGACGTGTAGCGCGAATTGGCTAGGGTCACGTCGAAAGTCCTTTTAAGTGGGTTGTCATCTGACAACCAATGTGAACCGTGTGCAGACTATGGAGAACAAGGAAGGTCTCGAGCGCGTCATCCAGACAAGGACATCGAAGCGGCGTTGCAGTTCGCGGAGGATCGTGGGTGGAGGCTCCGTATGGCGGGCGGCCATGCGTGGGGCCGGATGTATTGCCCTTGCAACGACACCGATTGCCGATGCGGGGAGTTCTGCATCGTGAGCATCTGGAGCACACCGCGTAGCGGCAGCCATCATGCAAGAGCCTTGCGGCGTGTGGTCGAGAACTGCAGTCGTGAGCAATGAGATCACGCTTCGTCAGAAGCGAAGGGGGTCAATCATGGAGTTCAACTTCACCCTGAAGTACCGCTTGCCGGACACAGGTATTGAAATCGGCGTCCTCGAGCAGCGCCTGGCCGAAGGCGGCTGTGACGACGCGCTTGTGGGCCTTGGGCTGCCGGGACGGCTGGCCTTGGCGTTCTGCCGCGAAGCAGATAGCGCAGGGGCTGCCCTGCGTTCGGCGCTGGACGATGTGCAGCGGGCCGTGCCCGGTGCCGAACTGGTTGAAGTGAGCCCCGATCTGGTTGGGCTCACTGACGTCGCAGACCTGCTCGGAATGTCGCGCCAGAACATGCGGAAGCTCATGCTGGCCAACCCGCAGTCGTTTCCGTCCCCCGTGCATGACGGCTCGACCTCGATCTGGCATCTCGTCGACATTCTCGGTTGGCTGCGAGCGCGCGGCAGCGGGAAAGTCACGACGGAAATGACCGAGCTCGCCGCCGCTGCGCTACAGATCAATCTGGCCCGGGAAGGGCGCAGGCTTCACCCGAAGACGTAGCGGCGGCCAGAATCGGAGCCGACCGCATTACAGCTCCACCGTCTCCCACCAGCGCGTACCCGCCTGCGGCGCCTGCATGTCCAGTGCTTCGCCCATCATCGGCGTAGCCACTGGAACATTGTTTGCAGCGGCCAGCGCCGTGATGCGCTCGAACGGCTGCTGCCATGCATGCAGGGCCAGATCGAAGGTGCCGTTGTGGATCGGCAGCAGCCACTTGCCGCGCAGGTCCAGGTGCGCCTGCAGCGTCTGTTCCGGTTGCATGTGCACGAATGCCCAGCGCGGATCATAGGCGCCGGTCTCGATCATGGTCAGGTCGAACGGACCGTATTTCTCGCCGATGGCCTTGAAGCCGTCGAAGTAGCCGGTGTCGCCGCTGAAGAAAATGCGGAAGTCACCGTCCTGGATCACCCATGAAGCCCACAGGCTGCGGTCGCTGTCACCCAGCCCGCGGCCGGAGAAGTGCTGGCCCGGGGTCGCGGTCAGGCGCAGGCCGTTGGCTTCGGTGGATTGCCACCAGTCCAGCTGCTCGACCTTGCGCGCATCCACCCCCCACGCGACCAGCTGGTCGCCGACGCCGAGCGGTGCAATGAAGCGCGCGGTCTTGCCGGCCAGCTGCATGACCGCGGCATGGTCCAGGTGGTCATAGTGGTTGTGCGAGAGGATCACACCGGCGATCGGCGGCAGCGCGTCGATGCTGATCGGCGGTGCATGGAAGCGTGCCGGCCCCATCCACTGCACCGGCGAGGCGCGCTCGGAGAACACTGGATCGGTCAGCCAGTACTGGCCACGCAGCTTCAGCAGGATCGTGGAGTGCCCCAGCCGGAACAGGCTGCGATCCGGTGCGGCGTCCAGCGTGGCGCGGTCCAGCGGCTTCACCGGAATCGGGTGCGCGGGCACGGTGCCCTTGGGCTTGTTGAACAGGAACGTCCACCAGATCTCCGCGCCGTCGCGCAGGCCCATCGCCGGACGGGGCAGGGCATTGCGGAACTTGCCATCACGGTACTGCGGCGAATCGGGGAAGTCGGGAAGGGACCAGGACTTGCAGAAGGTGTAGGTGGTCACGGCGAGGATTCCGAGCAGGAGGACAAGGAGCAGGCGCTTCATGGGCGACGTCCGCTGAGTACACTGCACAGTGTAGTTTCGTGTTTTTCAAAAGTACACTGTCGAGTGTAAAATGGAGGCATCCGTTCAGTTATCCGGTTTCCGCCATGTCCCGTGCCCCGCAACGCCTGACCGACCGCAAACGTGACGCCATCGTGCGCGCGGCGGTGGAGGAGTTCCGTGCATCGGGCTACGAGGCGACCAGCATGGACCGCATCGCCGAGGCGGCGGGGGTCTCCAAGCGCACCGTCTACAACCATTTCCCGAGCAAGGAAGCACTGTTCTCGATGATCCTGGAGGAGCTGTGGGAGCGCAGCGTGGCCAGCGACGCACTGCCATACCGCGCCGACCAGCCGCTGCAGACGCAGCTGCTGCAGTTGCTGGGCCAGAAGCTGGACCTGCTCAGCGATGGGAATTTCATCGATCTGGCGCGGGTCGCGATGGCCGAGATCATCCATTCACCGGAGCGCGCGCAGGCCATCGTCTGCCGCATGGGCGAGAAGGAAAGCGGCGATAGTGCCTGGATCCGCGCAGCAATTGCCGATGGCCGCCTGCGCGAGGTGGATCCGGACTTTGCCGGCGCCCAGTTGCATGGGCTGGTGAAGAGCTTCGCGTTCTGGCCGCAGGTCACGATGGGGCAGCCACCGTTGACCGCGCAGGAACGTGCGCGCGTGGCCGAATCGGCGGTGGCGATGTTCCTGGGGTTCTACGCGGTCTAGCCGGCTGCGAAGCGACGGAACTCGTCGGCCGGCAGCGCCGCCGAGTACAGGTAGCCCTGGCCGACATCCACCCCGAGTGCGCGCAGCTTCTGTTCCTGGGCCAGGGTCTCGGTACCCTCGGCCACCACGATCGCGCCGCAGCGGTGCGCGACCTCGACGATGAAGCGCACGATCGACTGCGACTTGGCGTCGGACAGCGTGGCGATCAGCGCCTGCTCGATCTTGACCTCGGCGATGGCCAGCTGCGAAAGCAGGATCAGGGTTGAATAGCCGGCGCCGAAATCATCCAGCGACAGGGTGACCCCGGCTGCCAGCAGCTGTGCGATGTTGGCATCGACCACGTCGCGCTCGACGATTTCGGTCCATTCGACGATCTCCAGGCGCAGCATCGCACCGGGGATGTCATGCAGCTGAAGCAGCTCCTGCAGGCGCAGGCCGAAGTCGGGCAGGCGCAGCGATTCGGCTGAAACATTGACTGCAATGGTCAGCGCCGCGCCGTCCCGCCGGCAGTGCTGCAGGAAGTGCACCGCCGACCGCAGCGTGGCCCATTCCAGGTCTGCCAGCCGCCCCTGGCGGCGCAGCAGCGAGATCACCCGCATCGGGGCAATCGGCCGGCCTTCGCCGTCGCGCATGCGCAGCAGTGCTTCGGCGCCGACCAGTTGGCGATCCTGCAGGCGATGCTTGGGCTGGTAGCACAGCGGCGCATTGCCCTGCTGCAGCCAGTGCTCAAGGGCAACCTCGATCAGGGCGTCGATCTCGCTGTCGCGCTGGATCGGGTCATCGAAGAACACCACGCCCGACTCGATCGCGCTCAGTGCCACGGTGATGGCGCGGAACGGAAGATGTCCTTCGTCGGCATCAGCAGGGGGCTTCAATTCAACCACTGCACAGCGGAACAGCGGCCGGAAGCCCGGCCAATCGCGGCCGACCCGATCGGCCAGGTTGCTGGCCAGCTCGGTGATCTGCGGTTGCGTGCGCAGTGTGGACAAGGTCAGGCCGCGCACCAGGATCGCCAGCGCGGCATCGCCGAACTGGTAGATCTCCAGCTGCGCAGCCGGCAGCGACGGCAGCAACCGATGCACTTCCTCGGTGCTGTCGCGCTGCCACAGGCCGTTGTCCTGCAACGGCCCGTAGCGCAGGCGCAGATCGCGCAGGTTGCCCATCTCGGCCACGATCAGGCAGGCCTTGCCGGTGCCGTCGTTATCCCGCCAGTACTGCTGCAGGCGTTCACCGAGCGCACGCATGTTGGGCAGCCCGCTGATCGGATCGATGCGGAGCCAGGCCTGTCCGCGCTGGCGTTGCGCATCGATCTGGGCATCGTTGTAGACCAGCGCGAACACGGCGCCGAGCACGAGCAGCGAGACCGGCAGTGCCAGCGCGCGCTGGATCGCCAGCTCGGCCACCGGCAGTTGATCGGCGCCAATGATTGCCACACCCAGCGCCAAACCCAGAGCGGTTACCCCGATGCGCACGGACCATGCCTGCAGGATCATGCGCGGCGAGAGCTCGTTGAGCATGCGCGGGTACAGGTGCCTGCGCAGCCAGACGCCCGCCACCATCTGCAACACGGCCTCAAGGCTGGCAGGCAGGAAGAACGGGATACCGACGAACTGGTAGCGGGCCAGGAGGGCGGCAGCCAGGCAGGCCAAGCCGCCGCGCCAGCCGCCCAGCAGGCCACTGACCAGCAGGATGTCGAAGCCCAGGTGCAGTTTGACGACACCCTGGGAATAACGGGCCACGAACCAGGAATTGAACAGGTAGATCAGGCCCAGCGCTACGCCGACATACAGGCGACGGCCTTCTATGGCGTGCCCGGCGCGACGGGTGGCGATCAGCAGCACGCCGATCATGCCGATCACTGCCGTGGCCTGCAGCAGATACAGCGGCAGGCTGGGCAGGGCGCTGTCCAGGACCTGGGCCGAGACCCGTGAAAGCGCATCCATAGCAGGTTCCCGCCTGTGACCGACGGCCAGTGACGAGCAGGGTAAACCACGACCGCGCGCGCGGCCACGGAGGGTGCTCTGCCGCGGCCGGCAAGGTCAGTAGCGCGGGTCGGCGATGGCGGGCAGCACCAGTTCGCGCACGAAGCCGGAGGATGACAGCTGCAACAGGGCGCTTACCATGGCCACGACATCGTGGACCGGCACCTGCTCACCGTCGCCGCGCGCTGCGGCCTCGGCCACCGGCACCGACAAGGCGTCATCGGTGTTGAGGTAGCCCAACTGCAGGCTGGTCACCGCCAGCCGGCGATCGCGGAAGCCTTCGCGCAGCGCATCGGCGATGCCGTTGAGGGCGAACTTCGAGGCGCCGAACGCCACTTCCGGGCGGCCACTGCGAGGCAGGGCCGAGGTCGAACCGGTCAGCACCAGCTGCGGGCGCGCTGCGCCCAGTACGCGGGGCAGCAGGCGTTGCAGCAGTAAAAGGGTCGCGGTGATGTTGACGTCGACCAGCTTCGTGAGTGCAGCATCGCTTTCATCGAGGAAGGCGTACTCGTCGCTGAAGGCCTTGTCTTCCCAGATACCCAGGTTGTGGATCAGCACATCGATATCGGCCGGTGCCTGCGCTGCGATGTGGTCGGCAGCCACGGTCGGCCGGGACAGGTCTGCTTCGATCCATTGCAGGGTGACGCCGTCAGCGCAGGCGATGCCGCACGGGCGGTTGCGCGAGACACCAATCACAGTGTCACCCCTAGCACAGAGGCCTTCCACGAACGCGCGTCCCAGGCCCTTGCTGGCGCCGATGACCATCAATTTCATGTTGCTTCCTCGTTGTACTGCGGCAGCCACGATCGGCTGCCAGAACGGTGCCCCACTTGGCGAACGCGCGCAGGCCGCCGCGTTCGGCGGTAAGGGTCGAGGCCGTGTCGTCGAACTGGCACCGGCACCGTGGCAGCAGCCGTCGCTGCTGCAGGCGCTGGGGCGTAGTGGCTGCCGGCCGCCCGGTCAGCTCGCTCAGGCTGCCTGCCGCACGCGGGTCGATGTGCGCCAGGATGAGCGAGAATGCACAGGGTCACCGGCAACAGGAATCTCCTGGCATGGACGAGCACAACGCCACCCCTGATGGCATGCCGCTGCCGTTGGCGTGGCAGAAGGCGTTGGCCGATGCGCGCATCGAGCGGCAGTCGATGGGTGTTTCGCGGGCCGACGTTGCCCGCGTGCTGCGGCCGGGCCGCCCCGATGCCTTCCTCAAGTCGGAACTGATCGACGCCTTCAGTGAGCTGGGCGATGAGATCGCGCGCCTGCGCTGGTTGCAGGCACAGGGACAACCAGCGCCAACGGTGATTGCCACGGCCGAAGAAGCGGGCCGGCACTGGTTGCTGATGAGCGCGCTGCCTGGCCGCGATCTGGCTTCGTCGCCGGAACTCGCGCCGCAGCAACGGGTGGAGATACTGGCCGACGCGCTGCGCGGGCTGCATGCGTTGCCGGTAGCAGCCTGTCCGTTCGATCAGCGGCTGGCCTCGCGCCTGCCGGCCGCGCAGGCACGGGTCGAGGCGGGGCGCGTGGATGCCGATGACTTCGATGACGAACGCCTGGGACAGAGTCCACAGCAGGTCTTCGCCCAACTGTGCAGCACCCGTCCCGATCATGAAGATCTGGTGGTCAGTCATGGCGATGCCTGCCTTCCGAATCTGATGGTGTCCGAGGGGCGTTTCAGCGGGTTCATCGACTGTGGGCGGCTGGGCGTGGCCGACCGTTACCAGGACCTGGCGCTGGCCGCGCGCAGCCTGGTCCACAACTTCGGAGATACGCGTTGGGTCACGCCGTTGTTCCAACGCTACGGCGCTGTGGCCGACGAGCGCCGGTTGGCGTTCTACCGGCTGCTCGACGAGTTCTTCTGAGCCCGCGCGCGGCTGGCGATGGCCGCGCAGATCAGGCCACCGACCACGCTCAGGTGTTCCAGTGCGAAGAACAGGGTCAGCTGCTGTTCCGCGCCGTGCGTGGTCCAGAAGGCATGCACGATGGCAATGGTCAGCAGCATGAATACCGCCAGCGCGCCGCTGCCCAGCCAGAGCAGGCGATCAAGCAGCAGGCACAGTGAGCCACCCAGCAGCACCACGGCGCTGGCGAGGTTGAACAGCACAGGCGGTTGCAGCCCGGCCGCCTGCATTTCGGCCACGCTGTTGTCCCACGCCAGCAGCTTGGCCAGACCCGATGACAGGAACACCACCGCCAGCAGCAGGCGGGCCAGGAACCACAGCACGCGGCTGTCGAGCAGGGCGGTGATCATCCGTGGCATGAAGTCTCTCCGGGTTGGGCTTGGAACGGGCCACGCAGCATCGGGCCTCAACCGCAGTTGAGGTCAAGGGCCGGCTGAACGGAACTCGCTGATGAACGGGTTGCCATCTTCAAGTTGGACGAACGTTCGTTCACTATTGACGCCATGAACCGAGCCGACCGCAACGCGCAACGCATCGAGCAGATCCTGCAGGCCGCCCTGCAGTGCTTCCTCGCCAAGGGATTCCACCAGACCAGCATGCGTGACATCGCGCAGGCGGCCGGCGTCAGCCTGGGCAATCTCTACAATCACTTCCCCGGCAAGGAAGCGATCATCCTTGCAGTGGCCGTGGCCGAGGGCGAAGATGTGGCGCCGTTGCTGCAGCGACTGGCCGCGGCCGACGGTGATCGCACGCAGGTGCTGGCGTTCCTGCAGGACTTCCACGCACTGTGCAGCCAGCCGGAATGGGCGACGCTCGCCGTCGAAGTGCTGGCCGAGAGCGCACGCAATCGGGCCGTGGCCGAGGCATTTGCGGCCAATCGCAGGCAATTGCAGGCTGTGCTGGCCGAAGCCCTGCAGCAGGTGGCACAGCGTGAACGTCGGCGTCCCGTACTGGCCCCGGCACTGCAGGCGCAGGTGCTGCTGGATGCCATCGAAAGCGATGCGCTGCGCCGGGGGCTGGGCGAAGCCGGTGGCACCGATGAGGCTCCGTTGGACCCAGGCCTGCTCGCGCTGCTGCTCGGTGCACGCGCATGAGCGCGGTTGAGCGGCGATTGCACGGCCTTGATCTGGCACGGTATCTGGCGCTGGCAGGCATGGTGCTGGTCAATTTCCGCCTGGCGATGGCCGTGCCGGCAGAGGGTGCGAGTTGGCTGGCCGGCTTCTTCCATCTGCTGGAAGGCAAGGCCTCTGCGACCTTCGTCACCCTGGCCGGACTTGGCCTGGTACTGGCCACGCAGCGCCTTGGCTGGATGCCGGCCGGCGCGCAGACCTGGCGGCGCGCGCTGTTCCTGCTGGTGCTGGGCCTGCTCAACCTCACCCTGTTCCCGGCCGACATCCTGCACTACTACGCGGTGCATTTCGCGCTGGCGGTGCTGTGGCTGCGTGCGTCGCCACGGGTGCTGCTGGCCAGCATCGCCGGCCTCGCGGCCGGGTCGTCCTGGGCACTGCTGCACTGGAATTACAGCCAGGGCTGGAACTGGCAGACGCTGGAGTATGCCGGTCTCTGGCAATGGCCGGGTGTTGCGCGCAACCTGTTGTTCAACGGCTTCCATCCCTTGCTGCCCTGGATGTGCTTCTTCCTGCTGGGCATGCTGCTGGCGCGCCTGCCGTTGTCACAACCGCGGGTGCAGCGTGCGTTGCTGCTGGTGGGCCTGCTGCTGATCGGCGCAGGCCAGGCCGTGCAGCACCTTGCGCAGGGAACGCCCTGGCAGCCGTGGCTGGGAACGCAGCCGATGCCGCCGGGACCGGCCTACGTGTTGACCGGTGCGGGGGCAGCCTGCAGCGCGATTGCCGCGTGCCTCTGGATCAGCCGCCGTTATCCGGGGGATTGGCTGGAACCGCTGACTGCAGCAGGGCGAATGACCCTGACCCTCTACGTCGGCCACATCCTGCTGGGCATGGGTACGCTGGAATGGTTGGGGCTGCTCGATGGCAGCGCGTCGCTACCGACCGTGCTGCTGTGGGCGCTGTTGTTCCTGATGCTGGCCACGGGCGCAGCGTGGCTGTGGTCGTGGCGGTTCACGCGGGGGCCATTGGAAGCGGTGATGCGTCGCGTCGCCGGCTAGCACGTTGGTCGCGCGGGCACGATGTTGTGACGGACATGTCTGTGTCGTGGCGGGCACATCTGCGATAGTTGTCGCAGATAACACTTTCCGCTTGCATCCATGTCATCCGCTTCGGCGCAGCATCTCGGCGAAGTCCTCCAGCAGTCCTATGGCATCACCGCGACCGCTGTGGTGCCACGCCCGGTTGGCGCCGATGCCAACGCCAGCGTGTATCGCATCGATGCAAGGCGCGGGCAGTGGTGGTTGAAATGCCGCAGCTACCAGGTGGCCCCAGCCGTCTGGGACACCCTGCATTGGCTGCGCGGCACGCTGGGTATCGAGGAAATCGTTGCGCCCTGGCCGGCGCTGACCGGCGGGGCATCGGTGCAGCGCTGGGGCCTGCAGTTCACCCTGTTCCCGTATGTGGAAGGCCAGTCCGGTTTCGAGGCGGCATTGAGCCGCACGCAATGGCAACGGTTGGGCGAGGTGCTGCGGCGCCTGCACGAGGCGTGCCCGCCACCGGCGCTGCAGGAAGCGCTGCCAAGCATCCGGATGGAAACCGCAGCGCTTGATACCGTCGGGCAGTGGCTGGCCGGCGAAGGCCTGGCGGCTGCCAAGGATGGGCTGGGCCGTGCCTTCGTCTCCGTCTGGGACCAGCAGCACGCGCGCATCGCGGCGCTGCACGCGCAGGCACTGCAGCTGCACGCGGCGTTGCAGGATGTGCCGGTGCGGCTGCACCTGTGCCACACCGACCTTCATGCCGGCAATCTGCTGATGGGCAATGACGGCGGCCTGCACCTGATCGACTGGGATGGCCTGTCGCTGGCACCGCGCGAGCGCGACCTGATGTTCATCGGTGGCGCTGTCGGCGGGCGCTGGGGCCGCGAGAACCCGGTGGGATTCGAGGAGGGCTATGGCAGTGACCGCGGCGACCCTCGCTGGATCGCCTGGTACCGTCACTGGCGCATCCTGCAGGACCTGATCGAGTTCCAGCAGGTCCTGCTGGGCAGCGATGGAGAGGACCGGTCGCCGCAGCTGCGCCGGCAGTCGCTGCATTTCCTCAGCGAACAGTTCGCCCCGGGCAATGTGTTCGACGCGGCCGAGCGGGTGTATCACGCGCTGGATTAGGTTCTGCGCCGTTGCCAGGATCGGCCGGGTAGGGCCGACTGCTGGTCGGCTATCGCGCGCAGCGCGGGATTTTCCAGCTCCGAACGGAAAGCAGCCGACTCACAGTCGACTCTACCCAGGGCTTGTCCACCGAGGCGGTTTTCATTCGGCGGGCTTCGCCGCTGACGAGGCGGCTGCGCTGGCGGCGCGGCGCGAAAGTACGGCCTCGCGGTGGGCAATGTAGGCGTTGGCGGCGAGGATGATGCCGGCGCCGATGATCGTCCAGCGGTCCACGCTTTCATTGAACAGCAGCCAGCCGAACAGCGTTACCAGCGGCAGCTGCAGGAAGCTGATCGGGGTCAGCGCCGAGACTTCACCCAGGCGAAGCGCCCGCGTCCACAACAGCTGGCCGATGGTGCCGAGCACGCCGGTGGCCAGCAGCCACAGCCAGGCCATGCCGCTCGGCCAGACCCAGACGAACAGCGCCGGAACCAGCGACAGCGGCACCCAGAACACGTAGGTGTAGAGCACCACGGTATCGGCGCTGTCGACGCGGGTGAGCTGCTTGATCTGGATCGCCACCAGCGAACTGAGCACCGCGGCGGCCACGGCGACCAGGCTGCCCGCAGTGAAGCCGGCGGTACCGGGTCGCACGATCACCAGCACACCGATGAAGCCGACCACGACCGCGGCCCAGCGGCGCACGCGCACGGTTTCACCCAGCCACAGCACGGCGGCAATCGTGACGAACAGCGGCGTGGAGTACGACAGCGACACCGCCTGCGCCAACGGCAGGTGGCCCAGTGCCCAGAACGCGCACAGCATCGAGCCCAGGCCAATCGCACTGCGCACGAAATAGCGCGGCAGCTGTTGCGTCTTCAGCGGAGCACGGCCCGGCCGCAGCAGCATCGGCAGCAACGCCAGCAAGCCGAAGGCATTGCGGAAGAACGCCACTTCCTGGGTTGGCACGTACCGGGTGGCGTAGCGGATCGCGACCGCCATCAGGCCGAATGCCATCGTGCTGCCAAGCATCAGCAGCGCCGCCCGCATCGGGGCGCTTGGGGAAAGGGCGGGGGTGTTCACCACTGTGCGCCGAGCAGGCGGGGCTCCGGTTCGATCGGCACGCCGAACTTCTCCAGCACCGAGGCCGAAATGCGGCGCGCCAGCGCCAGCAGCTCAGCACCGCTGGCATTGCCGTGGTTGACCAGCACCAGCGCGTGGCTTGGCGCCACGCCGGCATCACCTTCGCGGAAGCCCTTCCAGCCGCAGGATTCGATCATCCAGGCAGCGGAGACCTTGCGCTTGTCGTCCTGCTCGGCCGGGAACACCGGCAGGTCGGGGAAATGCTGCCGCAGCACGTCGACCTGTTCCAGCGGCAGTACCGGGTTCTTGAAGAAGCTGCCGGCGTTGCCCAGTACATCCGGGTCGGGCAGCTTGCGGCGGCGGATCGCGATCACGGCATTGGCCACGTCCACTGCGCTCGGCAGCTCCACGCCCTGTGCCTGCAATTCCTCGCGGATGCCGGCGTAGTCCATGCGCAGATCATGCAGCAGTGGCAGCTTTAGTTCGATGGCGGTGATCAGATAGCGATCGGGTTGCTGCTTGAACACGCTGTCGCGGTAGGCGAAGCCACACTGTTCGTTGTCCAGCCGCACCCAGGCCTGCTCCTGGCAGTCCCACGCTTCGACCGCCTGGATGAACTCGCCGACCTGCGCGCCATAGGCACCGATGTTCTGGATCGGCGCGGCACCGGCCGTGCCGGGAATCAGGGCCAGGTTTTCGAGGCCAGACAGGCCTTCCTGCAGCGACCACATCACCAGGCCATGCCACGGCACGCCGGCACCGGCACGGATCACCGCATGGTCGGCGCGGTGTTCAAGGAAACTGATGTCACGGTTGCCGAACACCAGCACGGTGCCGGGCAGGTCCTCGGCGATCAGAACGTTGCTGCCGCTGCCCAGCACCAGCATCGGGCCGCTGGCCACCTCGGGCAAGGCCAGCACGTCCGGCAGCAGCGCGGCATCGTGCAGTTCCAGCAGCTGCGCGGCGCTGGCCTGCACATGGAAGGTATTCAGCGCCTGCAGCGGCGCATTGCGGGTGAGCGTCCAGCGCAGCGGGGCGTTGCCGTCGATGGTATCCATGGGCGCGCTCACAGCGGGGCCACCGCGCCGCGGCTCGGCGCTTCACGGCGGCGACGGATCGCCTCCACGCATTCGGAAACCAGCGCCGGTCCACGGAAGATCAGGCCGCTGTAGCACTGCACCAGTGCGGCACCGGCCGCCATCTTGGCTACCGCATCGGCGCCGGACAGGATGCCGCCGACGCCGACCAGCGGCACCGATTCGGGCAGGCGCGCGCGCAGGCGGCGCAGCACCAACGTGGACTGCTCCAGCACCGGTGCACCGGACAGGCCGCCAGCCTCATTGGCCAGCGGGTCGCCGGCCACCTTGCTGTGGTCGATGGTGGTGTTGGTGGCGATCACGCCGTCCACCTGCAGTTCGCCCAGCACGCGGGCGGCGGCGTCGATATCGCGTTCGCTGAGGTCCGGCGCCACCTTCACCAGCATCGGCACGCGTCGGCCGTGGCGGGCAGCAAGGTCTTCCTGGCGGTCGCGCAGCTGGCTGACCAGCTGGCGCAGCGCGGTCTCTTCCTGCAGCTCACGCAGGCCGGCGGTGTTGGGCGAGGAGATGTTGACGGTGATGTAATCGGCCAGCGGGTAGACCTTGTCCAGGCAGGCGATGTAATCGTCCACGGCCTGTTCGTTGGGGGTGTCCTTGTTCTTGCCGATGTTGATGCCGAGCAGGCCGCGGCGGTTGCGCGCGCGCTCGACGTTGCGCACCAGCGCGTCCACGCCCGCATTGTTGAAGCCCATGCGGTTGATGATCGCGTTGTGTTCCGGCAGGCGGAACAGGCGCGGTTGCGGATTGCCGGCCTGCGGGCGCGGGGTGATGGTGCCGATTTCGACGAAGCCGAAGCCGAGCGCGAACAGTGCATCGATGTGCTCGCCGTTCTTGTCCAGGCCGGCGGCCAGGCCGACCGGATTGGGGAAGGTCAGCCCGAACACCGTGCTGGGCATCGGCGCGATGCGTGCGGCCAGCAGCGGCGTGGTGCCGGTGCGATAGGCCAGGTCCAGTGCGGACAGGCCGAGGCCGTGGGCGCGCTCGGCGTCGAGCGAGAACAGGAAGGGGCGGGCAAGCGAATACATGCGTCGGTTCAGTCCAGCGTGCCGAGGAAGGCTCGGGTTCGATATTCAAAAGCGACCTGGCCGTCCACCGCATGGGCGGCGAACAGGTCCTGCAGAGCGTCGATCATCGCCGCGTGGCGGGGATGACCGGATTGGGGTGCGTAGGAGGAGGACAGCAGGCGCCCGCGCAGGGCGTCGAAGTCCAGATGCTGCACGTTCGGCAGCTCTACCCTGCCGCGCAGGCCGGGGCCGAACCAGGCCTGCATGGTGGCATCGTCCTGGTAGCGCTCGGCCACAGCGGTGTAGTCGGTGCCGTAGTCCAGCAGCAACTGTTCGTAGCCGATCAGGAACGGGCTGGCATCGAGCAGGCGCGAGTTCCAGTAGATCAGTGCCTGGCCACCGGGGCGCAGGATGCGCTGCCACTCGGCGCGCACCGTCACGGTGTCGAACCAATGGAAGGCCTGCGCGACGCTGACCAGATCGATGCTGGCGTCCTCCAAGCCGGTGGCCTCGGCACGGCCATCGACAGCGGAGAAGTCCGGATACTGCGGCGCCAGCCACTGTTCGGCGGCGGCGCGCATGGCAGCGTTGGGCTCGACCGCCACCAGCGGATGACCGCTGGCCAGAAACAGGCGACTGGAAATACCGGTGCCGGCGCCGATGTCGGCGACCACGGCCTCGCGGCTGACGCCCATCGGGCCATGCAGCCACTCCAACAGGGCGGGCGGATAATCGGGCCGATAGCGGACGTAGTCGGCGACGCGGCTGCTGAAGCGTTCAGTGCTGTCGGAGGCGGTCATGGCGTCAGTTCGACACTGCCGCCAGCCATGCCAGGCCGCCGAAGAACAGGATGAAGACCAGGATGGCGGCAAGCACGGCGCCGACCATGACCCAGCCCAGCACCAGGCCGGTAACGGCCAGGCCGTCGCCTTCCAGTTCATGCGGACGGCGGCGGATCTCGGCGCGGGCCATGTGGCCGGTGATGATGGCGACGATGCTGGCCACGAAGGGCAGGACGGTCCAGCTGGCGATGCCCATGACCAGGCTGACCACGGCCAGGGCGCTTGTCTGTCGGGGTGCCACGCTCATCGGGTCCTCCTTGGCAGTGTGCACATGATAGTGCCTCTGCCCGGGCAATCCCATGGGCAGTGCCCTGTAGAGCCGAGCCCATGCTCGGCTGCCCCCTTGGGCTGATGCGGGATCGACCGCGTCTTGCGTGCAAGCCGAGCATGGGCTCGGCTTTACAAATTCAGCCCATCAACACCTGACCGCCATCCACGTTGAGCACACTGCCGGTAACCCAGCGCGCCAGTGGCGAGCACAGGAACAGGGCCGCGTCGGCTATCTCGCGCGGATGGCCGAAGCGGCCGAACGGGATCTTCGCCAGGGTGCCGTGGTACAGCGCTGGATCCTCGATGCGGCGACGGTCCCAGAGCCCGTCATCGAACTCGATCGAGCCCGGTGCGATGGCGTTGACCCGGATCCGGTCCTTGGCCAGTGCCAGCGCCTGCGAGGTGGTGTAGTGCGAAAGCGCGGCCTTGGCAGCGGCGTAGGGTGCGCCGCCGGGACGCGGCTGCTGCGCGGCAATCGACGACAGATTGAGGATGCAGGCATCGCCGGACGCACGCAGCCAGGGCAGGGCCAGGCGCGAGGCACGCACGGCCGCCATCAGGTCGATCTGCAGGCTGGCGGCCCAGCCCTCCTCATTGTCGGCCATGCCGTAGCCGGTGGCATTGTTGACGAGCACATCGATGCCGCCGAGGGCATCGGCGGCGGCCTGCAGCCAGGCCTGGATCTGGCCGGGATCGGCCAGATCGGTGGAAAACGCATGCAATGGCGTGCCCTGCGCCTGTGCATCGGCGCGCAGGGCCTCCAGGCCGGCCTGGCCGCGCGCGCAGACCGAGACCTGTGCACCGGCACCAGCAAAGGCCAGTGCCATTTCACGACCAATGCCCTTGCTGCCGCCGGCAATGAGCACGCGGCGGCCGCTGAGATCGAGGATCGGAGCCCCTGCGGGGATCCGACCCTGGGCACGGGTCAGATCCCCGGAGGGACTCTGACCCACAGACGTGTCCGCGTCGTTTGCCATCACAGGTCGAACTTGATGCCCTGCGCCAGCGGCAGCGAATCCGAATAGTTGATGGTGTTGGTCTGGCGGCGCATGTAGACCTTCCAGGCATCCGAACCGGACTCGCGGCCACCGCCGGTGTCCTTCTCGCCACCGAAGGCGCCGCCGATCTCCGCACCGGACGTGCCGATGTTGATGTTGGCGATGCCGCAGTCGCTGCCGGCGGCCGACAGGAACTTCTCGGCGGTCTTCAGGTTCTGGGTGAAGATCGAGGACGACAGGCCCTGCGGCACGCCGTTCTGCATGTCGATGGCTTCGTCGAGGGTGTCGTACGGCATCACGTACAGGATCGGTGCGAAGGTCTCGTGCTGGACCACGGCGTCGCTGTTCTTCAGGCCCGTGACGATTGCAGGCAGCACGAAGTTGCCGGCGCGGTCGATGCGGGTGCCGCCGGTCTCGATGGTGCCGCCGGCCGTCTTGGCCTGGGCGATGGCATCGAGGAACTGCTGCACGGCGCCTTCGCTGTTCAGCGGGCCCATCAGGTTGGCGGCATCGGTCGGGTCGCCGATCTTGCCTTCCACCTGCTTGTAGGCCTTGACCAGGGTGGCCAGCACGTCGGCGTAGATCGAGCGGTGCACGATCAGGCGGCGGGTGGTGGTGCAGCGCTGGCCGGCGGTACCCACGGCGCCGAACACGATGCCCGGCACCGCCAGCTTCAGGTCGGCGGTTTCGTCCAGGATGATCGCGTTGTTGCCGCCCAGTTCCAGCAGGCAGCGGCCGAGGCGGCGTGCGACCTTCTCGTTGACGGTGCGGCCGACCTGGGTCGAGCCGGTGAAGCTGATCAGCGGCACGCGGCGGTCATCGACCATCTTTTCCGACAGCGCGGTGCCGGCATCGTTGATCAGGAAGAAGATGTCCGGGAAGCCCGCTTCGCGCAGGGCATCGTTGCAGATCTTCAGCGAGGCGATTGCGGTCAGCGGCGTCTTGTTGGACGGCTTCCAGATGCACACGTCGCCACAGATCGCCGCCAGGAACGAGTTCCAGCTCCACACCGCGACCGGGAAGTTGAAGGCCGAGATGATGCCGACCAGGCCCAGCGGGTGGTATTGCTCGTACATGCGGTGGCCGGGGCGCTCGGAATGCATGGTGTAGCCGTACAGCATGCGGCTCTGGCCCACGGCGAAATCGGCGATGTCGATCATCTCCTGCACCTCGCCATCGCCTTCCGGCTTGCTCTTGCCCATTTCCAGGGCAACCAGCGAACCCAGGGCGTCCTTGTGCCTGCGCAGTGCTTCACCGCACAGGCGCACGGCTTCACCGCGGCGCGGCGCCGGCGTGGTACGCCAGACCTTGAAGGCTTCCTGGGCGCGGGCGACGACGGTCTCGTACTCGGCCTCAGTGGTGGCGCGGACCTGCGCAATCGGCTCGCCAGTGGTCGGGTTGACTGGGGTGATCAGCTCACCGCTGGTCGCGCTCGACCACTCCCCGTTGCCCAGGTACGTGCCAGCGTTGATCGCGTCCAGGCCAAGGGACTTGAGCAGCTCGGAAGACATGCAGACTCCTGTGTTTCGTTACGTTGTTTGGCGCCATCGCGGGCAGGTGGGGGACGCGATGAACTGAATCGCCGATGGTAGCAGAGCGCCCCGACCGGCCATGGTGCAACGCGCCAGGGGAACCGGGTGGAACATGAATGCTTGGAGGGCAGGGCACGTTGCCTGTAAACTTCCCGGCTGCATGGCCCCGTAGCTCAGCTGGATAGAGCGTCCCCCTCCTAAGGGGAAGGTCGCCCGTTCGAATCGGGCCGGGGTCACCATGTTCGCGGCGCCACGTCCGCGCGCTGCCCGCGAGGTCACTCGGATATGCTGGCGCCTCACCTCGATCCGGCCGCCATGGACCACCGCCTGCAGCCCGTGCAACCCCACGACTACGCGCTCATCGCCGGGTGGCTGGATTCGGCCGCAGGCACGCTGCGCTGGGCTGGACCGGGCGTGCCCTATCCACTGCGACCCGAGCAGTTCGAGCAGGTATTGCAGCTGCGCGAACGCCCAGGATGGCTGCTGCTGGCAGAAAACGGCGTGCGCGTGGGTTTCGGCCAGGCCTGGCGCACCCAGCCGGGTACGATGCATCTGGGCCGTCTGCTGGTTGCCCCGCAGGCGCGGGGCCGCGGTCTCGGGCGTGGGTTGGTGCAGGCGCTGATCGAGCAGGCGTTCCAGTCTGATGCCGTTGAACGGCTGACCTTGCGGGTCTATCGGGACAATGCCGCCGCAGTTGCGTTGTACCGGACCCTCGGCTTCGAGCCGGTGAACACTGCATCCACGCCGGCGCTGCTGTTCATGCAGCGGGCCCGGCGCTGAGCATGGCCACGCAGGCCGGTACGCCTTCAGTCCTGCCTGAGCAGTTCAACCAGCTGGCGCAGGCGATAGGGCTTGGGCAGGAACTCCACCTGCTCCGGAAGCGGCGGCAGCTGCGAACGCGCATAGCCGGAGGACAGGATCATGCGTGCATGCGGCTGCTCACGCGCGACGTGCTCGCTGAGTTCGATGCCGGACATGCCGTTGGGCATGCTGACATCGCTGAACACCACGTCGAAGCGTGCGTCGCCCTTCAGCAACGCAGCCGCTTCATGCCCGTCGGCGGTGGTGGACACCTCGATGCCGAAATCGCGCAGGGCCATGCCGATCATCTCGCGCAGATCGTTCTGGTCCTCCACCATCAGTACGCGGATCGGGTCATCGGTCATGGGTAAATTCCTCGGTTGCGGGTAGCAGCAGGCTGACCGTGGTGCCGACACCGGGCGTGGTGGACACATCGACGAAGCCGCCGCTCTGGGTAGTGAATCCGAACACCTGGCTCAGGCCCAGGCCGCTGCCCTTGCCGATGTCCTTGGTGGTGAAGAAGGGCTCGCTGGCCCGCTCGGCGACGTCGGCGGCCATGCCGTGGCCTTCGTCGCAGACGCTGAGGGTGACATAGCCGCGTTGCAGCATGGTGTCCGCATCCGGATCGAGGCGATGTTCCAACGCGGTGCCGATCAGGATGCGGCCGCCATCGGCGGTGGCCTCCACGGCATTGGCCACCAGGTTCGCCAGGGCGGTCTGGAGCTGCATCGCATCGGTGCTCACCTGCGGCAGGCCCGGGGTGAGATCGGCATCCAGTACCACCGTGGGCGGGCAGGCGCGTTGCAGGTCCGGCAGCCACTGCCGTACGAGTGCATTGATGTCCACCGATTCCCGGATCAGGGTCTGGCCGGTGCTGAAGGCCAGCAGCTGGCGGGTCAGCAGCGCGCCGCGGTCGGTGGCTGCCTGCGCGGCATCCAGCAGCTCGGCTGCGCGTGCATCGTCACTGCTGACACGCAGCGACAGCAGGTCCAGGGCGTTGCCGATGGTGGTCAGCAGGTTGTTGAACTCATGTGAGAGGCCGCGGCTGAGCCGGCCAACCGTCTCGAACTGCTGGGTATTGCGCAGCGCACGCTGGGCATCGCGCAGCAGCCGCTGCGCTTGCCACTGCTCGGTGATGTCACGGGTGATCTTGACGAAGCCGAGCAGTTCGCCGGCTTCCACGACCGGTTCGATGACCACGCTGGCGCGGAACGACGATCCATCGCGGCGAACGCGCCAGCCCTCACTGGCGACATGCCCCTGCTGCGCTGCGACGCGAAGCAGGCGCTGCGGTTCGCCGGCCTCGCGGTCGGCGGCCAGGTAGAAGCGGCTGAAGTGCGTTCCCACCACTTCATCGGCTGAATAGCCTTTGATACGTTCGGCGCCCGGGTTCCAGCTGCACACGATGCCTTCAGGATCAAGCAGGTACAGCGCATGGTCGCGCACGCTGTCGATCAGCAGTCGCAGTTGTCGGGAAGGGTCCGTCAGCACGGACGTCGTAGAGGCGGCTGCGTCCACGTGTAAATAAGTGTTACCCCTGTGAGGGACGTGAAGCTAGGCACTCAAGTGTGAAGGATGCGTGCACACCTGACACGTGCCATTTGTCCTGTGCGGCTGAATGCGACACGGAGTACCATCTTCCACCCTTTGCCTTCTGGAACCGACCTGCATGCGTCCTGGTGCGACTACGCGTGACCGCTGGATCTGGATGACGTCCGCCGTGCTGCTGGCCGCGACCATCGTGTTGGAACTGGTCGTCCCGCTCGGCTATGCGGTATGGCTGGCCTACTTCCTCGCGGTCGGCGTGACGGTGTTCCAGCGCAGTGCACGCGCGCCGTTCGTGGTCGCGATGATCGCCTGTGTCCTGCTGGTGATCGGCTTCAACGTTGCGCCAGCCAGCAACAATTCGTCGTTCTCGCTAGTCAACCGTACCGTCGGTGGCTGCGCCTTCCTGATGATCGCACTGATCGTCTCGCGCGCGATCCAGGCCCGGCGCCAGGCGATGCGCGCGCTTTGGCTGCAGGAGGCCGAGAACGCGGTGGCGCTGAGCCTGCGCGGTGACCTTGGGCCGGAGCAGATCGCCGAGGCGGCAGCAGCAAGCCTGGCCGGGCAGCTGGATGCAGAGGTCGGTGCGGTCTATCGCCTGGACGGCGGCCGGCTGCAGCTGACCGGTGGCGTGGCGCTGCCCACTGGGACGCCGGCCTCCCTGGCCCTGCACGAAGGACTGGCCGGGCAGGTTGCGCGGGACGAACGCATCCGCCACCTGCACGGCGAAGACGCTGCCGTGCTCGAACTGCAGACCAGCCTGGGCCGGCTGCCGGTGCGCGAGCGCATCCTGGCGCCAATCAGCAGCGATGGTACGGTGGTCGGTGTCATCGAGCTGGGCCGCGCGCGGGCGGGTGAACAGCGTGATCTGGATCGCGAGCTGCTTGAGCGCTGCGCCGACACCATCGGCATGGCACTGCGCGCATCGCTGCTGCGTGCGCAGCTGGTGGTGCTGCTGGAAGAGTCGCAGCGCCAGGGCGAGGAGCTGCAGGCCCAGCAGGAAGAGCTGCGTGTGGCCAACGAGGAACTGGAAGAGCAGAGCCGCAGCCTGTTGCAGTCGCAGAGCCACCTGGAAGAACAGCAGGCTGAGCTGGAACAGAGCAACGTGCAGCTGGAAGAGCGCACCCACGAGCTGGAGGCGCAGAAGCAGGCACTGCTGGTTGCGCAGAGCCAGCTGGTGCGCAACAGCAACGAGCTGGCGGCGACCTCGCGCTACAAGTCCGAATTCCTGGCCAACATGTCGCATGAGCTGCGCACGCCGCTGAACAGCTCGCTGATCCTGGCCAAGCTGCTGGCCGACAACAAGGACGGCACGCTGACCGAGGAACAGGTGAAGTACGCGCGTGCGATCCTGTCGTCCAACAACGACCTGCTGGCGCTGATCAACGACATCCTCGACCTGTCGCGCATCGAGGCCGGTCATGTCGAACTGTCCGATGAAGTGGTGGTGGTCGAGAGCGCGCTGCAGCGGCTGCGCGAGACGTTCGAGCCGATGGCGCGGCAGAAGGGCCTGGCCCTGCAGATCGAAGCCGACGCCCTGGCACCAACCCAGATGGTGGTTGACAGCCAGCGGCTGCAGCAGATCCTGAAGAACCTGCTGGCCAACGCGGTGAAGTTCACCGAGCATGGCAAGGTCAGCCTGCACGTGCGTGCCGGCGGCAACGGCCGCATCCGGTTCGAGGTCTGTGACACCGGCATCGGCATTGCCCGCGAGCAGCTGGATGTCATCTTCGAAGCGTTCCGCCAGGCCGATGGCAGCACCCGCCGTCGCTACGGCGGCACCGGCCTGGGCCTGTCGATCTCGCGCGATCTGGCCGAGCGCATGGGCGGCGGCATCCAGGTCGACAGTGAGCCCGGGCGCGGCAGCTGCTTCATCCTGGAGCTGCCGTTGCAGGGTGCGCCCGCGGCGAGCGCAGCCGACGCTGCCGAGGTTCCCGTGGCTGCGCCGCCGACGGCGCCGGCCGTGCTGCCGGCCGCGCCCGCACGCGCTGCGACCGCGGCAGCGCCGGTCACTGCGATGGCCGGCGTAGCCGACGACCGCGGTCGCCGCCAGCGTGCCGGGCGCCTGATCCTGGCGGTCGAGGACGATGCCACGTTCGCCGAAGCGCTGGTGGCGCTGGCCCATGAACTGGACTTCGACTGCGTGGTGGCGGGCACGGCGGAAGAGGCGCTGGCGCTGGCCAGCGAACTGCGGCCGAACGGCATCCTGCTCGATATCGGCCTGCCGGACGTGTCGGGGCTGAGCGTGCTGGAACGCCTGAAGCGCAACCCGGACACCCGCCACATCCCGGTGCATGTGGTCTCGGCCACGGACCGCAGCCAGGTGGCGCGTGAGCTGGGCGCGATCGGTTTTGCGATCAAGCCGACCACGCGCGAGCGGCTGGTGACGGCCATCGAACAGCTGGAACAGACCAGCCAGCGCGACATGCGGCGGCTGCTGATCGTGGAGGACGACAACGAGCTGCGCCACAACCTGGAACTGTTGCTGGGCCGCGACCAGCTGCAGATCGTCGCCGTAGGCACCCTGGCCGGCGCACTGGAACAGCTCAGTACGGTCACGTTCGACTGCATGGTGATGGACCTGTCGCTGCCCGACGGCAGTGGCTACGACCTGCTCGAGCACATGGCCGGCAACGACGATGTCGGTTTCCCGCCGGTGATCGTCTATACCGGCCGCGCACTCAGCCGCGAGGAAGAGCAGCGACTGCGCCGCTATTCCAAGAGCATCATCATCAAGGGCGCGCGTTCGCCCGAGCGCCTGCTGGACGAGGTGACCCTGTTCCTGCACAGCGTGGAGGCCAACCTGCCCAGCGACCAGCAGCGCCTGCTGCGCGAGGCCCGCCGTCGCGACACCGTGCTCGACGGTCGGACGGTGCTGCTGGCCGAGGACGACGTGCGCAACATCTTCGCACTGTCCAGCGTGCTCGAACCCCTCGGCGTCACGCTGGAGATCGCGCGCAATGGCCAGGAAGCGGTGGATCGCCTGGCCGAGCGCGAGGTCGACCTGGTGCTGATGGACATCATGATGCCGGAGAAGGATGGCCTTGCTGCGATGCGCGAAATCCGCGCGCAGCGCCACCTGCGGGACCTGCCGATCATCGCGCTGACCGCCAAGGCCATGCCGGACGACCGTGAGCGCTGCCTGCAGGCCGGCGCCAACGACTACATCGCCAAACCCATCGACGTCGACAAGCTGGTCTCGCTGTGCCGGGTCTGGTGCTCGCGGCAATGAACGAGCAGGCCCTGTTCGACCTCGAGCTGAAGGTGCTGCTGGAAGCGCTTTACCAGCGCTACCACTACGATTTCCGCAGTTATGCGGTGTCGTCGCTGCGTCGGCGGATCCGCCAGGCCATGCAGCGCTATGAGTGCGAGCGGCTGGCCGACCTGCAGCACCGCCTGCTGCACGAGCCGGACCTGTTCGCGCAGGCGATGCAGTTCTTCACCGTGCAGGTCTCGGAGATGTTCCGCGACCCGGCCTATTTCCGTGAGCTGCGCGAGCAGGTGGTGCCGGTGCTGCGCACCTACCCGTCGGTGAAGCTGTGGGTGGCCGGTTGCAGTACCGGCGAGGAAGTGTGGTCGCTGGCGATCCTGTTGCACGAGGAAGGCCTGCTGGAGCGCAGCATCGTCTACGCCACCGACATCAATCCGGCAGCCCTGGCCACCGCCGAGGCCGGCGCCTATGGCATCGACCGGATGGCCCAGTTCAGCCGGAACTACCTGGCGGCCGGTGGCAGCGCCTCGCTGTCTGACTACTACGCCACAGCCTACGATGGCGCGGTGTTCGATCGCCAGCTGCGCCGCAACGTGGTGTTCGCCGACCACAGCCTGGCCACCGACACCGTGTTCTCCGAGGTGCATCTGGTGTCGTGCCGCAATGTGCTGATCTATTTCAACCGCGATCTGCAGGACCGCGCGGTGGGCCTGTTCCGTGAAGCGCTGGTGCATCGCGGATTCCTTGGCCTGGGCAGCAAGGAGTCGCTGCAGTTCGGGCGCCACCACGGCGCGTTCGAGACCTGCTCGCGGGAGCATCGCCTGTACCGGAAGGTTGCCTGATGGCACTGCCGACACGACCGGCGGTGCTGGTGATCGGGGCCTCGGCGGGTGGGGTCGCGGCGCTGCAGGCGGTGCTCGGCGCGCTGCCCGCGGCTCTGCCGGTGCCGGTGCTGGCGGTGCTGCACCTGCCACGCGACCGCAGCAGCCGCATCGCCGACGTGCTGGCGCCGTACTGCGCGCTGCCGGTGCGCGAGGCCGAAGACAAGCAGCCGCTGCAGCCTGGCACGGTGACCTTTGCGCCACCGGACTATCACCTGCTGGTGGAAGACGCCGGTTCGCTGGCGTTGTCGGTGGACGCACCGGTGCTGTTTTCCCGCCCGGCCATCGATCCATTGTTCGAGTCGGCTGCGGCCGTGTTCGGCGCGCAGGTGCTGGCCCTGCTGCTGACCGGTGCCAGCAGCGATGGTAGTGAAGGGGTGGCCGCGGTGCGCGCCACCGGCGGCCGCGCCTGGCTGCAATGTCCCGAGGAGGCCGAGGCGTCGATGATGCCGGCCTCCGCCCTGCAGCACGCCGGCGCCGATGCCGTGCTGCCCCTCGAACTGATGTGCCGTCGCCTGAAGGAGCTGTTTGCATGAACCTGTTGCCGCCGGACCCTGCGCAGTCGCAGACCCCGGTCAACCTGCTGATCGTCGATGACGTGCCGCAGAACCTGGTGGCCATGCAGGCGCTGCTGCAGCGCGAAGGCGTGAACCTGCTGCTGGCCGGCTCGGGCGCGCAGGCGCTGGAACTGCTGCTCGAGCATGAGGTGGCGCTTGCCCTGCTGGACGTGCACATGCCGGAGATCGATGGCTTCACCCTGGCCGAGCTGATGCGCGGGTCACACCGCAGCCGGGATGTGCCGATCATCTTCCTGACCGCCTCGCCGGACGATCCGCTGCGCGCGTTCAAGGGCTATGAAACCGGCGCGGTCGACTTCCTGCACAAGCCGGTGGCGCCGCAGGTGATCCTGAGCAAGGTCAATGTCTTCATCGAGCTGTACCAGCAGCGGCAGCTGCTGAAGGCGCGCAACGAGGCGCTGGAGCGCTCGCTCAAGCTCAACGAGACGATGGCGGCGGTGCTCACCCACGATCTGCGCACGCCGCTGTCGGCGATCCTGCTGTGTGCCGACAAGCTGGCGCTGGAGCTTCCTGCGGGCAATGACGGCGCGCAGCAGACCCTGAAGCACCTGGAGGCCAGCACGCTGCGCATGGCGCGCATGGTCGAGCAGCTGCTGGACTTTTCGCGGATCCGCAGCGGCGGGCTGCGCCTGCAGGCCAGCGCCTGTGATCTTGCCGAGGTCACGCGTGCGGTGGTGGCCGAAGCGGGCAGCGCCCACGGCCACGCACGGCTGCATCTGGATATGCAGGGCGATACACGCCTGCAGGGTGATCTGGATCGGCTGGGTCAGGTTGCCGCCAACCTGATCGGCAATGCGCTCACCCATGGCAGTGAGGCGCGGGTGGAGGTGGACGGCCGTGATCCGCGCAGCGTGCTGCTGCGGGTGAGCAACGCGGGACGGATCGACGACGCGCTGCTGCCGCGCCTGTTCGAGCCGTTCAAGGCCAGCTTCCATCCCAGCAATGGCCTGGGGTTGGGCCTGTATATCGTCGATCAGTTCGTGCGCGCGCACGGCGGGCATATCGCAGCGCGCAATGAAGCCGGTCAGGTGGTGTTCGAAGCCCGGTTGCCGAGGCGCGTAGAGGCGCTGCCGGCGGCCGCTACCTGAATTCTTCAGGAAACACCCGCGGGCGCTGAGACGGACTCGTCCGCAGCTGCTACCGTGGCTGTACATCTTGTCAAGGAAGCGCCATGCCACTGCGTGCCATCGCCTACGTCAGCCAGTCGCTGCCGGATCTTTCCGCTGAACGGCTGCGGGCGCTGGTCGATGATGCAGCCCGTTTCAACAAGATGGCGGGCGTGACCGGTGTGCTGCTGCATGACGGCGGGCGATTCCTGCAGTACATCGAAGGGCCGCCGGATGGTATCGATTCGGTGTACGAACGCATCCTGCAGGCCGGTAGCCATATCGACATCATCGAACTGGCGCGTGGCCGCCTCGGCCAGCGCCAGTTTCCGTACTGGTCGATGCGCGCGTTGCCGGTGGAGGAGGCGCTGCTGCGGCAACTGTCTTCCAGCGACTGGTCAGGTTTCACCCGCGCGTTGCATGGTGACCTGTCGGCGCCGACCCCGGTGGATCTGCTCGATCAGGTCGTGCAACCGGTGCTGCACGCAGGTTGAACCCGCGTGGAAGGTTCAGCGCGCTGCATTTCCGCAGTAGGCGGCGTGCAACGCCTGCAATACGCCCAGCGCCGGCCCTTCCACCACCCGGTAGTGGATCGCCTGCGCTTCGCGCCGGGTCGCGACGATGCCAAGTCCGCGCAGCACCGCCAGATGCTGGGACAGCGCTGATGCGCTGAGCCCGGTCAGTGCCTGCAGTTCCGGTACTGGCGCCTCGCCTTCAACCAACCGGCACAGCACGCGCAGCCGTGCAGGATGGGCCAGGCTTTTGAGCAGCGCCGCGGCCTGGGCGGCATACCCGGCCATCGCGGCAGTGTCGAGCTCGATGCGGGTCATGGTTGACCTTTTGTTTTAGAAGAAGCTAATTTAGAAAAAGCTAATTCAAAAGGCAAGCGAATGAACGGAACAACTGGAGGCAGGTCATGACCGTGCCGTGGGCCGCCGTCGCGGGGGGCGCGTTGATCGGTGCGGCGGCGGTGGTGTTGCTGGCGACCACGGGCCGGGTAGCCGGCATCAGCGGCATCGCGGCTGGCAGCGTGCGCGCAACGCCGGGCGATCGCGGCTGGCGCTGGGCATTCCTGCTCGGCCTGCTTGCCGCTGGCGGGGGTGTGCTGTACTGGCAGGCCGTGCCAGGCCAAGCGCCCCGCGACCTGTTGCGTGACGCCTTGCCGGCGTGGCAGCTGGTTGGCGCCGGCCTGCTGGTCGGGTTCGGTACGCGGTTGGGCAACGGCTGCACCAGTGGTCATGGGGTGTGCGGCGTGGCCCGCGGCTCAATGCGGTCACTGCTGGCGGTGGTGGTGTCCATGGCCTGCGCAATGTTGACCACATTCCTGATCCGTCATGGCGGGGGCTTCGCATGAGCCGCGTGATGGTGGCCGCCGGCGCGGCAGGGGCGCTGTTCGGCGCGGGCCTGGCGCTGGCCGGCATGACCGATCCGCGCCGCATCCTCGGTTTCCTAGACATCGCCGGCGGTTTCGATCCCACCTTGGCCTGGGTACTGGCCTCGGCACTGCTGGTCAGCGCGGTCGGCCAGCGCTGGGTGCTGCGGCGCCCGCGGCCGTCATGCGCAACGGGCTTGCAACTGCCCGCTGCGCGCGGTGTCGATGTACGCCTCGTGCTGGGCGCGGCATTGTTCGGAATGGGTTGGGGCTGGGCAGGCTATTGCCCGGGCCCTGCCATCGCCGGGCTGGCGGTGGGATCGCGCGAAGCGCTTTGGTTCGTGCCGGCGATGCTTGCAGGTTTCTGGCTGCACGATCGCCTGGTTCGCCGGGGCTTCACCGCTGTGTCACCCTGAATCGGGTCATATCCACGGATCACGGGGAAAGGAGCGCAACGACATGGCACGGATGAAGTGGAAGGAAAGGGCACTGCTGGCGGTCGCGCTGGCTGCCGCGCTGGCTGCCGCAGTGGCACCGGCGCTGGCCTGCACGCGCGCGGTCTACCTGGGCGACAACGGTGATGTGATCACCGCTCGCTCGATGGACTGGAAGGTTGATGTGGCGACCAACCTCTACGTGCTGCCGCGCGGCATCGCGCGCACCGGCCAGGCCGGGCCGAAGTCGCTGGCCTGGACGGCGCGCTACGGCTCGGTGGTGGCCACCGGTTATGACGTATCGACCACCGATGGCATGAACGAGAAAGGCCTGGTGGCCAACCTGCTGTGGCTGGTCGAATCGGAGTATCCGAAGCAGCGCGGCAACAAGCCGGGCCTGGCCATCTCACTATGGGCGCAGTATGTGCTGGACAACTTCGCCACCGTAGACGAGGCGGTCGCGGCGCTGCAGCGCGAGCCGTACTCGATCGTCACCGACAAGGTGCCGGGCGAAGACCGCCAGGCCACGCTGCACCTGTCGCTGTCAGATGCCAGTGGCGACAGCGCCATCGTCGAATACATCGGCGGTCGCCAGGTGATCCACCATGACCGGCGCTACCAGGTGATGACCAACTCACCGATCTTCGAGCAGCAGCTGGCACTCAACAGCTACTGGCAGCAGATCGGCGGCACGGTGATGCTGCCGGGCACCAACCGCTCAGCCGACCGTTTCGCGCGCGCCTCGTTCTACATCAACGCCATTCCCAAGGCGGAAGACCCGGTGGTGGCGCTGGCCAGTGTGTTCAGCGTGATCCGCAACGCCTCGGTACCGTATGGCATCACCACCCCGGGCGAACCGAATATTTCATCCACGCGCTGGCGCACCGTGGCCGACCACAAGCGGCGGTTGTACTTCTTCGAATCGGCACTGACACCGAACACCTTCTGGGTCGACCTGAACAAGGTCGATTTCGGCGGCAAGGTGCTCAAGCTCGATCTCGGTCCGGACCAGCGCAATACCTTTTCCGGCGACGCGCTGGGCCACTTCGTGCCCAGCGCACCGTTTGCGTTCCTCGGCGTCGACGGTTAGTTCGACGCCTGGCTGGAAGCCGGATAGACCGCCTGGATCGTGCAGCCGCCGCGGGTGTACTGCGGCAGCGGGGCCAGCGCGTCGTTGCGCAGGTCACCATTCTCGAATCCGGCGGTGAGGATGCGATCGCCCGGATTGCCACAGATCAGGCCGTTCTGCATGCCGGAGTGGAAGCTCAGCTGTGGCGCACGGTCGAGCTGGCGGCAGTGGCTGCCAAGCTCCACGCGATAGTAGCGGTGACCCCCATTGCGATGCGGATTGGTCTCCACCAGCATGCCCTGCGGGTCGGACGACCACGCGCGCACGTTGCGCGTGGCAAAGCAGTACGACGGCGAACCACCGAAACTGCGGCGGATGTCCCTGCGCTCGCGGATGGTCAGGGCGGGCAGGGTGGCCATGCGCAGGCGATCGCTGTCGCGGGCAACGCTGGCGTAGTCGCGATCCTGCACGGGGGTCACCGCGCTGATCGCGCAGCTGCGGCCATCGACCACCAAACGCTCGCTGGGGCGACCGCAGGCCCAGCCGGCGGGTGCTTCAAGTTTCAGCGTGGTGGCACCGCGGACGCCGGGACACTCTTCGCTGAAGTCGATCCGATAGGCCTGGCCCGAGGCGGCTCGCAGGGCGATTGAACGCGATGACGCCTGCTCCACTTCCTGGACGCCGACCGCGTCCATGCAGTGCGGGGCCGGTGGCGTACGTTCCTGCGCGGAGGCCGAGGCGGTGAGCGCCAGGCCGAGGCTGGTGGCAAGCACCAGGGACAGCTGCTGATGGGTCATGACCTGCACTCCCTGCGTTGGATGACGCATCGACTATAGCAGCGGTTTGCACGGCCGTTGTTACACGCGCACACTGCCCGGATGGGCGCCATCTTCCATCTGCGGCACTACGGGCAGGCCACCGGCCTGGACCGCCATGACTACGCGCAGTGGGTGCTTCCGCTGCAGGGCGAACTGCAGTTCGAGATGGAAGGGCGCGGCGGCCGGCTGGACCTGCTGCAGGGGGCATTTGTCGCCGCCGGCGAAGCACATGACCAGATGGCGGACGGCCCCAATGGTTTCGTGATCGTTGATTGTCCTCCAGGCGTGCTGGATGACGGCACGCAGGAGCATCTGTGCCGCCAGCGCTGGCTGCATCTGCCGCTGGCATTGCGTCGGCGCCTGGCCGAGGTGCAGGCAGGGCAGCCGATGCCGGCGTTGCTGCCGCAGTTGCTGCAGGTATTTGCACCGGCGGGCAGTGGGGCGCGCATGCAGGGCCTGTGCGCGGCGGTGCAGGCCGATCCCGGCCGGGCCTGGCCGGTTGCCCGGATGGCCGGATTTGTCGGTATCAGCGAGGGCCGGTTGCACGCATTGTTCCAGCGCGAGTTCGGGCTGAGCCCGCAGGCCTGGCTCAGTGCGTGCCGCTTGCGTTGGGCCAAGCATCAGCTGCGCACCACTGCCGCGCCGATCAGCGATATCGCACTGGCTGCAGGTTATTCCGAGCAGAGCGCACTGACCCGTGCGCTGCGCCGCGAATGTGGCCAGACCCCCGCTGCGTGGCGCAGGGGTGCCGGCTGAGTTGTAGAGCCGAGCCGATGCTCGGCTGCCCTTGTCTGCACAACGGTGAATCGCAGCCGAGCATGGGCTCGGCTCTACAGAGGTGACAAGGCAGCAGCCTCGGTCAAGAGCGCCCAGCGGCCAGCGCTTACACTGCGCGGCCCGTTCCATCCGCCCGGACAATCCGAATGCGCAACAACCCGATGGCCGTGGGCATCGCCAATGGCGTGGCCGCTGGCGCGCTGTGGGGCGTGGTCTTTCTCGCGCCTGCCGTGCTTCAGTCGTTCAATGCGTTGCAACTGTCCGCCGGCCGCTACCTGGTCTATGGCCTGATGGCAGTCGCCCTGCTGCTGCCGCGATGGAAGCGGCTGGCACCGCGGCTGGGCCGTGCCGAATGGCTCGGCCTGCTGTGGCTGAGCCTGGCAGGCAACCTGGTGTATTTCCTGCTGCTGGCGACCGCCGTGCAGTGGGCCGGTGGCGCTGCGGCATCGCTGATCGTTGGCCTGATTCCGGTGGTGGTCACCCTCGTTGGCGTGCGCGAGCAGGGCGCTGTACCACTGAAACAGCTGCTGCCGGCACTGGGGCTGTGCGTGCTGGGGGTCGCCCTGGTGGGTTGGGAAGCGCTGATGTCCGAGCACCTGGTCACCCCGTGGCGGCAGCGCCTGATCGGGCTGCTGTGCGCGTTCGGTGCGCTGTTCTCGTGGGCGCTGTACTCGATCGGCAACAGCCGCTGGCTGGCGCGCAGGCCAGACCTGTCCAGCCATGACTGGTCGCTGCTGACCGGCGTCACCACTGGCGGCCTGGCCCTGCTGCTGGTGCCGATGGCCTTCAGCGGGCACACCGGCAGCCATACGGCGGCGCAATGGAGCGGGTTCTGGGCGATCAGCGCCGGCGTGGCAGTGGTGGCCTCGATCCTCGGCAACGCATTCTGGAACCGCGCCAGCCGCCTGCTGCCACTGACCCTGACCGGCCAGATGATCGTGTTCGAGACCTTGTTCGCGTTGCTTTATGCCTTCGCCTGGCAGCAGCGCTGGCCCTCGCTGCTGGAAGCACTGGCGATCGTGTTCCTGGTGGCCGGTGTGATGCTGTGCGCGCATGCGCATCGCACACCACGGGCGATCGCCGAACATGCCGGCTGAATGCAGTCGTCAAGCGTGCTGATGCCGGCTTTGTCTCAGTTGCAACCAAATGTCGGCACGTTGGCCGATGATCGCTGCATCGGTTTTTTGCATCGCAGCACTTGACAGCGGCAGGCGCACGGTGTTTTCTGTGCGCCATGGTTCTTGATGCCGCCCACGCCAGCCTGATCGCCCCCGCCATTGCGGGCCGTTCGACTGCGCCGGTCGCGACCATCACCACCATTACCACCACCACCGCCACCACTGCCCTGGTGCGGCCCGTCGTCTTCGTGTAACTCCCGAAAACCACGGCCCCGCACCCTACAGGTGGCGGGGAAACTCGACACCTGCATGCGACGGGGCCTCCTACCGAGGTCTGCATGTCTCCCCACGCCCCCGCTCATTCCGTTGCCCCGGCCGACCTGGCTGCCGCGTTCACCGTCGTGCACAAGTTCGGCGGCACCTCGGTGGCCGATGCCGAACGCTATCGCCATGTGGGCGGCCTGTTGCTGGCCCGTCCCGAATCGCTGCAGGTCACTGTCGTCTCGGCGATGAAGGGCGTCACCGACGCGCTGATCGAACTGGCCCAGCTGGCGGCCAAGGGCGATGGAGGCTGGCGTGAGGCCTGGCATGCCCTGCGCGCACGCCATCGCGGCGCTGCCGTGGCGCTGCTGGGCGAGCAGGTGGGCGAGACGGTCGAATGGATCGACGCCCGCTTCGATCAGCTGGCCGAAGTGCTGGCCGCGCTGGAAGTGATCGGCGAGCTGCCGCGCGAGGTGCTGGACCGTGTGCAGGGCTTGGGCGAAGTGTTTTCCGCACAGCTGCTCGGCACGCATCTGCGCGCGCTGGGCGAAGACTGCGCGGTACTCGACGCGCGCGATGTGCTGGTGGTCGGGCATGGCGAACTCGGCGTGGATGTCGACTGGGAAGCCAGTGCCGACCGCCTGGCCAAGTGGCGCCTGCAGCATCCGCAGTCGCGCCTGGTTGCCACCGGATTCGTCGCACGCGATCGCGATGACCGCATCACCACCCTCGGTCGCAACGGCAGCGACTATTCCGGTGCGATCTTTGCCGCGCTGTTCAACGCTGACGAGCTGCACATCTGGACCGATGTCGATGGCGTGCTGTCGGCGGACCCACGGCTGGTGCCCGAGGCGGTGCAGCTGGAAGCGCTGAGCTACGACGAGGCCTGCGAACTGGCGTACTTCGGCGCCAAGGTGGTGCATCCGCAGACGATGTCGCCGGCGATCCGACTCGGCCTGCCGATCTTCATCCGCAATACGTTCCAGCCGGCGCATCCGGGTACGCGGATCAGCGCCGAGCGCTCGCCGCGCGGGCCGGTGAAGGGCCTGACCCTGAGTCCCGGGCTGGCGCTGCTGAACCTGGAGGGCACTGGCCTGATCGGCGTGCCGGGTACCGCCGAGCGTGTGTTTGCCGCCCTGCGCCAGGCGCAGGTCTCTGTGGTGATGATCTCGCAGGGTTCCTCGGAACATTCGATCTGCTGCGTGGTGCGCGCCGCCGAAGCTGCGCGCGGCCGCGAGGCACTGCTGCACGCATTTGCGCACGAGCTGTCAGCGGGACAGGTGCAGCGCGTGCAGGTCAGTGAGGGCGTCAGCGTACTGGCTGCGGTCGGTGACGGCATGGCCGGGCAGCCAGGTGTGGCGGCGCGCCTGTTCGAGGCACTGGGGCGTGCGCAGGTGAACATCCTGGCGATCGCGCAGGGCTCGTCCGAACGCAACATCTCGGTCGCCGTGGATAGTGCCGATGCCACCCGTGCGTTGCGCGCGGCGCATGCAGGCTTCTGGCTGTCGCCGCAGACCTTCGCGGTCGGTGTGATCGGGCCCGGCAACGTTGGCGCCGCACTGCTGGACCAGTTGCTGGCCGCGCGCCCGCAGCTGCTGGCCAAGGCCAATGTGGATCTTCGCCTGCGTGCGCTGGCCTCGCGTTCGCGCATGCGCCTGGAAGTGGACGGCCTGCATGCGGACTGGCGCGAGGCCCTGCGGGACGCGGGTGAATCCAGCGATCTTGATCGTTTCACCGAGCACCTGCTGGCTGCGCACCTGCCGCATGCGGTGGTGATCGACTGCAGTGGCAGTGCCGAGGTGGCCGAGCGCTACGAGGGCTGGCTGGCGGCAGGCATCCATGTGGTCACCCCGAACAAACAGGCGGGTGCCGGGCCGCTGCCGCGCTACCAGCGCATCCGCGCCGCCGCAGCGGCCAGTGGTGCGCGCTTCCGCTACGAGGCCACGGTGGGCGCGGGCCTGCCGGTGATCACCACGCTGCGCGATCTGGTCGATACCGGTGACGAGGTGCTGGCCATCGAGGGCATCTTCTCCGGCACGCTGGCCTGGCTGTTCAACCGCTTCGATGGCAGCCAGCCGTTCTCGCAGCTGGTCGCGCAGGCGCGGTCGATGGGCTATACCGAGCCGGATCCGCGCGATGATCTGTCCGGTGTGGACGTGGCACGCAAGCTGGTGATCCTTGCACGCGAGGCCGGCCACGCGCTCGGCCTGGAACAGGTACAGGTGGAAAGCCTGGTGCCGGCACTGCTGCGCGACGGCAGCGTGGATGACTTCATGGCACGGCTGGGCGAGTCCGACGCCAGCCTGCTGCAGCGCCTGCAGGATGCACGGGCGCGTGGCGCGGTGCTGCGCTACGTGGCACGGCTGGGCACCGACGGCGCCTCGGTGGGCCTGCAGGAACTGCCGGCCGACCATGCCTTCGCCAACCTGCGGCTGACCGACAACGTGGTGCAGTTCCGTACCCGCCGCTACTGCGACAACCCGCTGGTGGTGCAGGGACCGGGCGCTGGACCGGAAGTGACGGCGGCGGGCGTGTTCGCCGACCTGCTGCGGGTAGCCGCTGGCGAGGGAGCACGCCTGTGATCGCACGTGCATTTGCGCCCGCCTCGGTGGCCAATGTGGCGGTGGGCTTCGACATACTGGGGCATGCCATTGCAGGCGTTGGCGATACGGTGAGCGTGCGGCGTATCGATGAGCCGGTGGTGCGCATCGAGGCGATCCGCGGCAGTGCGGTCGAACTGCCGCTGGAGGCGGCCGGAAACACGGCAGGTGCGGCGTTGATGTCGCTGCGCGCAGGGCTGGGCCTGCACTTCGGCTTCGCGGTGGAGATCGACAAGGGCATTCCATTCGGCTCCGGCATGGGGGGCTCGGCAGCCTCGTCCGTCGCTGCGCTGGTTGCTGCCAATGCATTGCTGGATGCGCCGCTCTCGCGCGAGGCGCTGTACCCGTTTGCACTGGATGGCGAGGCCGTGGCCAGTGGGGGCCGCCATGGTGACAACGTGGGGCCGCTGCTGCTCGGCGGGCTGGCGTTGTGCACGGCTGACCGCCTGCTGACGATCCCTGTGCCAGCCAGTTGGCACAGCCTGCTGGTGCACCCGCACGCGGTGCTGGAAACCCGTCTGGCACGCCAGGCGCTGCAAGGCAGCTATGCGCTGGGTGAATTCGTGGCGCAGAGTGCGAATCTTGCGCTGGTGCTCAGCGGCTGCCATCGCAGCGACGCGGCGCTGGTGCGCGCTGGCCTGCGCGATGTGCTGGTGGAGCCGCGACGGGCGGGTCTGATCGGCGGCTTCGAGATGGCTCGCGATGCGGCGTTGTCAGCCCGTGCAATGGGCGCGGGCATCTCCGGTGCCGGCCCCAGCGTATTCGCCTGGTTCGAAGATGCCGACCAGGCCCACGCTGCCGCGGCGCCGGTGCAGGCCGCATTCGCTGCTGCCGGCTTCGACAGCGATGCCTGGGTGTCGCCGCTGGATGCGCCGGGAGCCCGGCTGTGCTGAATCCTTCTCCCTCTTTGGATACTGAACCCATGCAATTCGTTTCGACCCGCGGCCGGTCCCCGGCCGTTGGCCTCAGCGCGGCCATTGCTGCAGGCTTGGCGCCCGATGGTGGCCTGTACGTGCCCCAGGTACTGCCGGCGCCACGTGAGCTGGAAGCCGGTGCGACCCTGGCCGATACCGCTGCAGACCTGCTGGCACCGTTCTTCGCCGGGGATGCGCTGGAGGCCGGATTACCGTCGATCTGCCGCGAGGCGTTCGACTTCCCGGTGCCGCTGCGCGCGCTCGGCGACGGTGACCACGTGCTGGAACTGTTCCATGGACCGACGGCGGCGTTCAAGGACATTGGTGCGCGTTTCCTGGCCGGTACGCTGTCGCGGCTGCAGGCCGGCAAGGACCGCGAACTGACCATCGTCGTCGCCACCTCTGGCGATACCGGCGCCGCCGTTGCCGCGGCCTTCCATCGCCAGCCAGGCGTACGCGTGGTGGTGCTGTATCCGGATGGCCGCGTGTCACCGCGCCAGGCGCACCAGCTCGGCTGCTTCGGTGACAACATCCAGGCGCTGCGCGTGGCCGGTGCCTTCGACGACTGCCAGGCCATGGTCAAGCAGGCGCTGGCCGACCGCGAACTGCAGGCACAGGTGCCGCTGAGCTCGGCCAACAGCATCAGCCTCGGTCGCCTGCTGCCGCAGATGAGTTACTACGCACATACGGCACTGAGCCACTACGCGTTGCATCGTCGCCGGCTCAACCTGGTGGTACCGACCGGCAACCTGGGCAACGCAATGGCCGCAGTGCTGGCGCGCGCGCTGGGCGTGCCGATCGGACAGATCGTGCTGGCCACCAATGCCAACGCCGTATTGCCGGCGTACTTCAACGGTGGCGAGTACCACCCGCAGGCCAGCGTGGCGACCGTGGCCAATGCCATGGATGTGGGGGCGCCCAGCAACTTCGAGCGCCTGCGCTGGCTCTACCAGGGCGACGATGCCGAACTGCGTGCTGCCTTCCGGGCGTTTGCCGTGGATGACGTGACCATCCGGGCCACCATTGCCGCCGCGCATGCCAGCAGGGGCGAGCTGTTATGCCCGCATACGGCTACGGCGGTGAAGGTGCTGCAGGACCTGCGCGCCCGTGGTGCCAAGGGCGACTGGGCGGTGGTGGCCACTGCGCATCCGGCCAAGTTCGAGGCCGTGGTCGAGCCGTTGATCGGCGAACCTGTGGCCGTGCCGCCGGCATTGGATGCGTTGTTGCAACGGCCGGCGCACGCCGAACCGTTGGCCGCCGATTACGCGGCGTTGCGCGAGGTGTTGTTGCGTTGATCGGAGATGGATGGGATTGCCGGCCGCTGGCCGGCAATCCCAGCAACCGCAGTGCGGTCAGATCAACCCTTCACCGGCCAGCGTGCGCAGCCCGTCCTCGTCGAGGATCTCCACTACGTTCAGGTGGGGCAGGGCAATCAGCCCTTGCTGGCGCAGCTTGGTGAAGGTGCGGCTGACCGTTTCCATGGTCAGGCCCAGATGGTCGGCGATGTCGCCTCGGCCCATCGGCAGCGACACGCGCAGGCCGTCGCCGCCCAGCCTGGCTTCACGCGCGGCCAGGCGCAGCAGGAAATCAGCCAGCTTCTCGGCCGGCTGCAGGCGTGCCAGCGCCAGTGCAGCGTCCTGCGCGGCATCCAGTTCCTGGCAGGCACGCTGCAGCAGCTTGCGCTCCAGGTGCGGGAAGCGGCTGCGGAGCGCCTTCATCTGTGGCAGCGCGACGCGGCAGACACGGCTGTCGGCGATGGCTTCGATGTCGTAGCGGTGATGGTCGCTGCCGCTCAGGCCCAGGTAGTCGCCGGGCAACACGAAGCCGTTGATCTGGCGGCGGCCGTCGGCCAGGGTGCGTACCAGGCGCAGTGCGCCGGCAGTCAATGTATAGACATGGTCGCGTTCTTCACCCGTGCGGGCCAGCGTGCTGCCCATGCTGACCTGCTGCGAAACGGTGACCTGTTCCAGCGCCTGCACTTCATCGGGCGACAGCGCCGAGCACACCGCAAGGTGGCGAACCGAGCAGTGCAGGCAGTCCAGCGTGGTGCAGGACGGCGAGGCGGGATCGTTGGTGGCGGGCGGAGCGCCGGAAGGCCGTGACATGTTGCGGGGGCGTATCGCGGGCGGGGGAGGGCCTTATGATACTTCAAGCGGCCGTTCGACCCTGCCCGAGGCGGGGGCGCTAGAATGTCGCCCCCTCCCACGTCCCGTTCCAGCAGGAGTTCCACCCGTGATCAAGCCCCGTACCCCGCCCGGCACCCTTGAACTGCTGCCGCGCGAGCAGATTGCGTTCCAGCGCATGCTGGACGTGATCCGCCGCAACTACGAGCGCTTCGGGTTCCTGCCGGTGGAGACGCCGGTGTTCGAGCTGTCCGACGTGCTGCTGACCAAGTCCGGCGGCGAGACCGAGCGCCAGGTGTACTTCGTGCAGTCCACCGGTGCGCTGGCCAATGCGGCCGAATCGGGCGACCGTTCGCTGCCGGAGATGGCGCTGCGCTTCGACCTGACCGTGCCGCTGGCACGCTACGTGGCCGAGCACGAACACGAACTCACCTTCCCGTTCCGTCGCTACCAGATGCAGCGCGTTTACCGCGGCGAGCGTGCCCAGCGCGGCCGTTTCCGCGAGTTCTACCAGTGCGACATCGACGTGATCGGCAAGGACAGCCTGAGCGTTCGCTATGATGCCGAAGTGCTGGCGGTCATCCACGCCGTGTTCTCGGAACTGCGCATCGGTGACTTCAGCATCCAGCTGAACAACCGCAAGCTCATGCGCGGCTTCTTCGAGAGCCTGGGCGTGGCCGAAGGCGAGCGCCAGCTGGCGGTGCTGCGTGAAGTGGACAAGCTGGACAAGCGCGGCGCCGATTACGTGCGCGAGACGCTGGTGGGCGAGGGCTTCAACATCCCGGGCGAGCAGGTCGAGAAGATCCTGGCCTTTGTGGCCGTGCGTTCGCAGGGCCATGCCGATGCGCTGGCGCAGCTGGCCACGCTTGAAGCCGACGGCGGCTCTTCGGAAATCCTGCGCACCGGCGTGGCCGAGCTGCGCGAAGTGCTGCAGCTGGTGCAGGCGCTGGGTGTGCCGGAGAGCGCGTACTGCCTGAACTTCTCCATTGCGCGCGGCCTGGACTACTACACCGGCACCGTCTACGAGACAACGTTGACCGACCACCCGCAGATCGGCTCGATCTGCTCGGGCGGCCGCTACGAAGACCTGGCCAGCCACTACAGCAAGTCCAAGTTGCCGGGCGTGGGCATTTCCATCGGCCTGTCGCGCCTGTTCTGGCAGCTGCGCGAGGCCGGCCTGATCGATGGCATCGAGGCCAGCAGCGTGCAGGCGCTGGTGGCGCTGATGGACGAGCAGGGCATGCCGCAGTCGCTGGACATCGCCCGCCGCCTGCGCGCCGGTGGCATTAATACCGAAGTGCAGATGGAGCCGAAGAAGATCGGCAAGCAGTTCCAGTATGCCGCCAAGGCGGGCATCCGCTTCGTGGTGCTGGCCGGTGAGGACGAGCTGGCGCGCGGCGTGGTGGCGGTGAAGGACCTGGTGCGCGAGCAGCAGTTCGAAGTCTCCCGCGATGAGCTGGCGAGCACTTTGCAGGTGGAGCTGGAGCAGTCCAAGGTGATGTAACGGCCACTGGCAGCATGCAACACTTCAAGGAAACGCCCACCAACCGGTGGGCGTTTTCGTTTCCGGGCCCCGGCCGTCCCGACAGCTCGCGGCCAACCGTCGAAGGCGGGGTGGGTCCGGTTGAGGGGGCGTGAGCCGCATAAATGCGGCGACCGAGCTTACATGGGTGAGGGCGCTTTGCTTGCGAAGCACTGCTTCGCAAGCGCCCGAACGCCCAGCCGCCAGCGGCTGGGCCGGGCCCCGGAGGGGTACTTGCAGCGCCCCCCTCAAGCGGATCCATCCCGCCAACCCTCGGAAACCAGCTTTGCTGTTGCTCTGGCTCTTGCCTCTGCGGGTGCAGGGCAGCAGCCCTGCCGTACCCCAACTGACGATTTGACGCACTGCGCAAGAATGCGCTAATGTACTAACGCGCTATTACATTGATGCATGGAAACAGCCCCGTGAAAGCCCGCCCCGAGATTGCCGCCAAAGACCCGAAGGCCGACCTGGAAGCCCTGGCCCTGGCCTTTGCCGCCCTGCGCGAGCCGGAGCAGGTGGAAGCCTTCCTGCGCGATCTGTGCACGCCGGCCGAACTGGAAGCCATGGCCGACCGCTGGAAAGTGGTGCCGTTGCTGCAGCAGGGCGTGCCGTATCGCGAGATCCACGAGCGCACCGGCGTGAGCGTGACCACCACCGGACGGGTGGCACGCACGCTTGAGCATGGCCATCGAGGCTATGCCGCTGCCATCGACCGCCTTGCTTCGCGCTGATCCGCGCCCCGTTCCGAACTTCGAGACCTCCCCCATGAGTGCAACCCAGGCAGCGCCGGCACGAGACCGGCTGCGTATCGCCATCCAGAAGAGTGGCCGGCTGGCCGAGCCCGCCCGCAACCTGCTCAGCGCCTGTGGCCTGAGCTGGCGCGAAAGCCGTGACAAGTTGTTCTGCTACGGTGAATCGCTGCCGGTAGACCTCCTGCTGGTGCGCGACGACGACATCCCCGGCCTGATCGCTGACGGCGTCTGCGACCTCGGCATCGTCGGCCGCAATGAACTGGACGAGCAGGCCGCGGCACGCCGCCAGATCGGCCTGCCTGACGCCTATCAGGCGCTGCGCGGGCTGGGCTTCGGCCAGTGCCGGCTGATGCTGGCGGTGCCGGAGGAATGGCAGTGGCAGGGTCCGGCGCAGCTGGCCGGTACCCGCATCGCCACCAGCTACCCGGCCATCCTCACGCAGTGGCTGGCGGAGCAGGGCGTGGACGCGCAGGTGGTCGAATTGTCCGGTTCGGTGGAAATCGCCCCGCGCCTGGGCACTGCCGACCTGATCTGTGATCTGGTCTCGAGCGGTGCCACGCTGCGCGCCAACCAGTTGACCCCGGTACACAACCTGCTCGACAGCGAGGCGGTGCTGGCCGGTGCAGTACGAGTGCCGGATGATGCACGCGCTTCGCTGCGCGCGATGCTGCTGCGCCGACTCGATGGCGTGGTGCAGCGCCAGGACCGCAAGCTGCTGATGTTCCGCGCCAGCGAGGATCGCGTCGACGCGCTGGCGCAGTTGCTGGCCGATGCCGAGCCGCTGGTGCGGTTGCCCGCCGATGGCGGTGCGCTGCGCCTGCAGACCATGTGCCCCGGCCCGCTGAGCTGGCAGCGCATGGAGGAACTCGAGCGCGCGGGTGCGCAGGGCCTGATGGTACTGAGCGTGGAGCGGTCGCTGGCATGAACCGTCTGATCTGGTCCCGACTTGATGAGGCCGCGCGCAGCGCGGCATTGACCCGCCCGGTGCAGACCGTGGCGCAGCAGACCCGCGACGCGGTGGCGACGCTGATTGCACAGGTGCGCGCGCAGGGCGACGACGCGCTGCGTGCGATCACCGCACGCTTCGATGGTGTCGAACTGTGGTCCTTTGAAGTGAGCGAAGCCGAGTTCGCGGCGGCCGAAGCCGCTGTCCCCGCCGAACTGCGCCAGGCCATGGTGGAAGCCGCCGAGCGCATCGCCCGCTTCCACGCCGCCGGCATGGGCAAGGGATACGCAGTTGAAACCGCGCCAGGCGTGGTCTGCGAGCGCATGCTGCGGCCGATCGGCCGCGTCGGCCTGTACGTGCCGGCCGGCAGCGCACCGCTGCCGTCTACCGCGCTGATGCTGGGCGTTCCGGCACAGCTGGCCGGCTGCCCGCAGGTGGTGCTGTGCACGCCGCCGCGAGCCGATGGCAGCGCAGACCCGGCCGTACTGGTGGCGGCGCGGCTGACCGGCGTGCAGCGCGTGTTCAAGCTGGGCGGCGCGCAGGCGATCGCTGCCATGGCCCATGGCACCGCAAGCATTCCCGCCTGCGACAAGCTGTTCGGGCCGGGCAACAGCTTCGTGACCGAAGCGAAGCAGCAGGTCGCACAGGAGGGCGCCGCCGCCATCGACATGCCGGCCGGTCCTTCGGAGGTGCTGGTGATTGCCGATGCCGGTGCCAATCCGGCGTTCGTGGCCGCCGACCTGCTGTCGCAGGCCGAACACGGCCCGGATTCGCAGGTGCTGCTGCTGACCGACGATGCCGGGATGCTGGCGGCGGTCGAGGCTGAGGTCGAGCGCCAGGTGGCCCTGCTGCCGCGCGAGCAGATTGCGCGCCAGGCGCTGTCAGCGTCGCGCCTGATCCAGGTTGATTCGTTGGACGAGGCCTTCGCGATCAGCAACCGCTATGCGCCGGAGCACCTGATCCTGGCGCTGCGTGATCCGCGTGCGTGGCTGGACAAGGTGCAGGCGGCCGGCTCGGTGTTCCTGGGTGATTACACCCCCGAAGCACTGGGTGACTACTGCAGCGGCACCAACCACGTACTGCCCACCGCCGGTGCCGCACGTGCCTACAGCGGCGTGAGTGTTGCCAGCTTCCAGAACCTGATCAGCGTGCAGAGCGCCAGTGCCGCCGGCCTGGCCGCGATCGGCGGCTGCGCGCGCATCATCGCCAGCGCCGAAGGCCTGGATGCCCACGAGCGTGCGGTGGCATTGCGCATGGAGGTGGCGGCATGAGCGCGGCTATCGAGGATGTGCTGGCGCTGGTACGCCCGGATCTGCAGGCGTTCGCCGGCTACAGCTCGGCACGCAGTGCGGCGGTGCAGGGCGAGGTCTGGTTGAACGCCAACGAGTCGGCCTGGGCCAATCCGGCCGATGCGGCTGGCAGCAGCCGGCGCTATCCGGAGCCGCAACCGTTGGCGTTGCGCGAAGGCTTGGCGGCGCTGTACGGCGTGACGCCGCAGCAGCTGCTGGTCGGCCGCGGCAGCGACGAGGCCATTGATCTGCTGGTACGCGCGCTGTGCGTGCCGGGTCGCGATGGCGTGCTGGTCACGCCGCCGGTGTTCGGCATGTACGCCGTCTGCGCGCGCCTGCAGGGTGCCGCATTGATTGAAGTGCCGCTGGTGGACAGCGAGGATGGCCTGCGCGCCGATCTGGATGCGGTGATCGATGCGGCCAAGGCGCAGGGTGCCAAGCTGGTGTTCCTGTGCGCACCGTCGAACCCGGCCGGCAGTGACATCGCCTTGGAAGAGGTCGAGCGTGTGGCGGTTGCGCTGCGCGGGCAGGCGCTGGTGGTGGTGGACGAGGCCTATGTGGAGTACGCAGGGCGCGCATCGGCCACCACGCTTCTGGCCGCACACGCCAACCTGGCGGTACTGCGCACCTTGTCCAAGGCGCACGCGCTGGCTGCTGCCCGTATCGGCACCCTGATGGCCGCCCCGGAGCTGATTGCTGTGCTGCGCCGCTGCCAGGCGCCGTACCCGGTGCCGACGCCGTGCGCGGAACTGGCGGTACAGGCGCTGCAACCCGCCACGCTGGCCAGGACCGCCGAACGCGTAGCCACGGTGATTGCCGAGCGCGAACGCCTGCGCGTGGCGCTGCTGGGCCTGCCCGGCGTGCGTCGCGTCTACCGCTCATCCGGCAACTACCTGCTGGTCCGCTTAGCCGATGCCCAGGCCGCGTTCGATACGCTGCTGGCTGCGGGCGTGGTGGTGCGGGACCAGCGCGCCGCGCCGCAGTTGGGTGATGCGCTGCGCATCAGCATCGGCAGCCCCGAAGAGAATGACCGCGTGCTTGCGACCCTGTCGGCGCGGAGGGCCGCAGCATGACCCCGATCCTGTTCATAGACCGCGACGGCACCCTCATCGAGGAGCCGTCCGATTTCCAGATCGATGCCTACGAGAAGCTGCGCTTCGTGCCGCAGGTGATCCCGGCGCTGCTGAAGCTGCGTGATGCCGGCTACCAGTTCGTGATTGTCACCAACCAGGACGGCCTGGGCAGCGACAGCTACCCACGCGCCAGCTTCGATGGCCCCAACGACCTGATGCTGCAGATCTTCGAGAGCCAGGGCATCACCTTCCGTGACGTGCTGATCGACTGCAGCTGGCCGCAGGACAATGCGCCGACCCGCAAGCCGGGCATCGGCCTGATGACTGGCTACCTGCAGGACCGCAGCATCGACTGGGCACGCTCGGCCATGGTTGGCGACCGCATCACCGACCTGCAGTTCGCCGACAACCTCAACATCCGGGGCTTCCAGTTGCGTACCGAACAGTTCGGTGGCGAGTGGGACTGGCCGGGCATCGCGCACGCGCTGGCCGACGCGCCGCGCACCGCCGTGGTCCAGCGCAACACCAAAGAAACGAAGATCCGCGTTGAGCTGGACCTGGATCGCGCCGGTGATGCGCGCATCGCCACCGGCCTGCCGTTCTTCGACCACATGCTCGAACAGATCGGCAAGCACGGCGGCTTCGCCCTCGATATCCAGGCCGAGGGTGACCTGCACATCGATGAGCACCACACCATCGAGGACACCGGGCTGGCCCTGGGCCAGGCCCTGCGCGAGGCGCTGGGCGACAAGCGCGGCATCGGCCGCTACGGCTTCACCCTGCCGATGGACGAGACCCTGGCCAGCGCCGCGCTGGACTTCAGCGGCCGCCCGTACTTCGTGTTCGAGGGCGAGTTCAAGCGCGAGCGGGTGGGCGACATGCCGACCGAGCTGGTGCCGCACTTCTTCCGTTCGCTGTGCGATGCCAGTGGCCTGACCCTCAACCTGCAGGTACGCGGCGACAACGATCACCACAAGGTGGAGGCCTGCTTCAAGGCGCTGGCGCGCGCACTGCGCCCGGCGCTGGCCCGGCAGGGCACGGCACTGCCGAGCACCAAGGGGGCATTGTGAGCGACGTCGCGCTGATCGATGCCGGTGGTGCCAACCTGGGCTCGGTGCGCTACGCACTGGAGCGCCTCGGCGCGACGGTGCGGCTGGTGCGCGACGCGGACGGCCTGGTGGGGGCGCGGCGGGTGATCCTGCCCGGCGTCGGCGCCGCCAGTCCCGGCATGCAGCGTCTGCACGCGCAGGGCCTGGTGGAGCCGTTGCAGCGGCTGGAGGTGCCGCTGATGGGCATCTGTCTTGGCATGCAGTTGCTGTTCGAACGCTCCGAGGAAGCGGGCGTAGAGACACTGGGACTGATTCCGGGCGTGGTGCGCAAGCTGGTGCCGGCCTGTGGCATCCGCGTGCCGCACATGGGCTGGAACCGCCTGCTGCCGCTACGTGAGTCGCTGCTGTTGCAGGGTGTGCCGGAACGCGCCAGCGCCTACTTCGTACATAGCTATGCGGCACCCTTGAATACCCACACCGTCGCTGCCTGCGACCACGGCGGGCTGTTCACCGCCGTGGTGGAGCAGGGGCGTTACTACGGCGCGCAGTTCCATCCCGAACGTTCCGGCGAAACCGGCTCGCTGATGCTGCGCAATTTCCTCGAGGGCACTGCTGCATGAGTTTCATCGTCTACCCCGCGCTGGATATCCGCGATGGCCGCGTGGTGCGGCTGCGCCAGGGCGACTACGCGCAGGAAACCTCCTACGGCGACGATCCGCTGCCGCGCGCGCAGGCCTTCGCCGCGCAGGGCGCGCAGTGGATGCATCTGGTCGACCTGGATGCTGCACGCGCTGGTGGCTATACGCTGGCGCCGCTGCTGGCGGCGATCCGCGCGCAGGCGCCGCTGCAGGTGCAGACCGGTGGTGGCGTGCGTGGCCGCGACGATGTGGCGCGCATCCTTGATGCTGGTGCCGGCCGCGTGGTGGTCGGTTCGCTGGCGGTGCGTCGTCCCGATGAAGTGGTCGGCTGGCTGGAGGAATTCGGCGCCGAGCGCATCACGATTGCGCTGGACGCGCGCCAGGACGCACAGGGGCAGTGGCAGCTGCCGGTGCACGGCTGGACCGAGAACGCCGGGGTGACCCTGGATGACCTGGCCCAGCGCTACGCGCGCGCCGGCATGCGCCATCTCTTGTGCACCGACATCGCCCGCGATGGCATGCTGGCCGGGCCCAATATCGGCCTCTACCAGCACCTGTCGGCCTTGCTGCCGGGGGTGGCGGTGCAGGCGTCCGGCGGCATCCGTGACGTGGCCGATGTGGCCAAGGCGCGTGCCGCCGGCTGCGGTGGTGCGATTCTCGGCAAGGCCCTGCTGGAGCAGCGCATGGACCTGGCGGAGGCGCTGGCATGTTGAGCCGCCGCATCATTCCCTGCCTCGACGTGCGCGATGGCCGCGTGGTCAAGGGCGTGCGCTTCCGCGATCACGTCGACATGGGCGACATCGCTGAGTTGGCACAGCGCTATCGCGACCAAGGGGCGGACGAGCTGGTGTTCTATGACATCGGCGCCAGCCCCGAGGCGCGTTCGGTCGACGTTGCCTGGATCGAGCGCATCGCGCGGCTGATCGACATTCCGTTCTGCGTGGCCGGTGGCATCGACAGCGTGGAAACCGCGCGTCGCGTGTTGTTCACCGGTGCCGACAAGGTGTCGATCAACTCCCCCGCGCTGGGCCGCCCGGAACTGATCACTGAACTGGCCGACGAGTTCGGCGTGCAATGCGTGGTGGTCGGTGTCGATTCGGTGCGCGAAGCAGATGGCCAATGGCGGGTGCGCCGTTTCAGCGGAGACCCGGACAAGACCCAGGCGGTGCCACTGCGCACCCTGGACTGGATTGTCGAGGCGCAACGTCGGGGCGCCGGTGAGATCGTGCTGAACTGCATGGACAGCGATGGTGTGCGCCGCGGCTACGATGTCGCTCAGTTGCAGCAGGCGCGGGCCCTGTGCCAGGTGCCGCTGATCGCCTCCGGTGGCGCCGGTGCGATGCAGCACTTCGCCGAAGCCTTTGACCAGGCCGACGTCGATGGTGCGCTGGCGGCGAGCGTGTTCCACAGCGGCGCCATCGCCATTCCGGAATTGAAGCGCTACCTGCGCGCACAGCAGATCGAGGTGCGGGATGTCTATTGAAGTCAGGCCATCGCTGGATGCGCTGCAGGCGCTGGACTGGGGCAAGGGCGACGGCCTGCTGCCGGCCGTGGTGCAGGATGCCGATACCCTGCAGGTGCTGATGCTGGGCTATGTCAGCGCAGAATCGCTGGCGGCCACGCTGGCCATCGGCCACATGACGTTCTTCAGCCGCAGCAAGCAGCGGTTGTGGACCAAGGGCGAGCAGTCCGGCAACGTGCTGGTGGTGCAGTCGATCAGCGTCGACTGCGATGCCGACACGCTGCTGGTGATGGCCCGCCCGGCGGGGCCAACCTGCCACACGGGTGCGGAGAGCTGTTTCGACCAGGCGCCGAAGGACTTCCTGGGCGGGCTGGACCAGTTGGTCGCGATGCGTGAGGCGCAGCGCCCGCCGGGCAGCTATACGACCCGCCTGTTCGAGGGCGGCATCCGCCGCATCGCACAGAAGGTGGGTGAGGAGGGGGTGGAGACCGCGCTGGCGGCGGTGGCGCAGGATGACGAGGCACTGCTCGGTGAGGCTTCGGACCTGCTGTACCACCTGCTGGTACTGCTGCGCGCGCGCGGTCTGTCGCTGGACGATGCGCGGGCGGTGCTGGAAAAACGCCATCGTTGAAGCGTGGTAGTGCCGGATGCCTCCCATGAAACTGCCTGCCGCCTGGCTGTGCTGCCTGTTGCTGACCTCGCCGGCCTGGGCTGCGGACACCGTGGTCACCGGCAAGGTCTATCTGGAGCGTGACGGCAAGCCGGGCCGCGGTGCGACCGATCCGGGCCTGGCCGGGGTGCAGGTCTCCAACGGCGAGGCCATCGTCAAGACCGCCGCCGACGGCAGCTACAGCCTGCCGGTGCGTGACGGCCAGACCGTGTTCGTGATCAAGCCCGATGCGTATTCGTTCCCGAAGGCGGCAGACGGCCTGCCTTCGTTCTGGCGCCACTTCCGCCCGAACGGCTCGCCGGCGCTGAAGTACGGCGGCATCGCCGCCACCAGCGATGTCACCCGCAACTGGGATTTCGCGCTGCAGCCGGATCGCCATGACAGCCGTCGCGGCTTCCAGATGCTGGTCTTCACCGACTCCCAGACCGCCAGCCTGAAGGACATCGGCTACTACCAGCAGTCGATCGTGTCGCCGCTGGTCGGCCAGACCAAGGCGCGCATGGGCACCACCTTGGGTGACATCGTCAACGATGACCTGACCCTGTATCCGGCAATCAACAAGGTCACTACGTCGCTGGGCGTGCCGTGGTTCCATGTGCCGGGCAATCACGATCTCGATTTCGATGCCGCCAGCGATGAGCATTCGCTGGACAGCTGGCGCAATATCTACGGCCCGGATACCTACGCAGTGGAAGAGGGCGGTGCCAGTTTCGTGTTCCTCGATGACGTGGTGTATGACCCCAACGCAAGGCCGAAGTATGTCGGTGGCCTGCGCGAAGACCAGTTCGCTTTCCTTGCCAGCTACCTGAAGGGCCTGCACAAGGACCGCCTGCTGGTGCTGGGCATGCACATCCCGCTGTTCGACGCCGCGCCGGGGCGCGAGACCTTCCGTCATGCTGACCGCCAGCGCCTGTTCGACCTGCTGAAGGACTTCCGCAACGTGCTGGTGCTCAGTGGCCACAGCCACACCCAGCAGCACGTCTACCACGGCAAGGCCGACGGCTGGAACGGTGACAAGCCGCTGCACGAATACAACGTCGGTGCCAACTGCGGCGCGTTCTGGTCGGGGGTGAAGGATGCCGCCGGCGTGCCGGACAGCACCATGAGTGATGGCACGCCAAAGGGCTACGCGTTGCTGGACATCGCCGCCAATGGCAGCTACAGACTGCAGTACCGGGTGGCCGGCAAGCCGGCCAGCGAGCAGATCGGCCTGCATGCGCCGAAGGTGCTGCGCCAGGGGGCCTATCCGGCGTGGGGTGTGTACGCCAACGTCTACATGGGCGAGGACGCCAGCGTGGTCGAGTACCGCGTTGATGGCGGCGCATGGCAGCCGATGAAGCAGGTCAGCCAGCCCGACCCGCGCCTGATGGTAGAGAACGTGGCCGACGATCTGGCTGACAGCCTGCGTGGCTACGACCGCTCGCCGGAGGCCACCGCTTCGCCGCACCTGTGGCGTGGGGCGTTGCCGACCGACCTGGCCGTGGGCAGCCACAAGGTAGAGGTACGCTCCACCCAGCCCGATGGCGTGGTGTTCACCGCCACCACCCGCTACAGCCTGCAGACGGCCCAGCCCTGACACGCCGCAAGGCCTCTCCAGCGAAAGGACCCCGCATGGATATCCGCTTCATGGCCGGCACCACGCCGGTGACCCTCAGCCGCCACTGGTTCACCGGCGCGATGCTGCTGCAGAGCGCCGCCGAGAAGGTCTGGGTGCAGCATCCGCTGCATCCGGGCACCCACTTCTCGTTCTCGCTGGTACAGTCGTGGCTGCGCCACATCGCCGGCCATGAGGTGCTGGTCGAGCGCACCCGGCCGCTGTTGTTCGCCGGCTTCCGCCCGCAGCGCCTGCGCGTGCTGGTGGATGGCGTGCAGGTGGCCGAACAGGAAGGCATGTAGGCCAACCTGAACCGCCGGCGCGCTAGGCAAAGCCGCCCCGATGCCTGAGAATCGGGGCGATTCAATCGATCCAAGCAGGCCAGCGTGACCATCGCAGCAGCGTCCCCGGTTTCCACCGACTCCGCCCGCGGCGGTCTTCCGCGCAGTCTCGTTGTCGCCGATGTCGGCGGCACCTTCGCCCGTTTGGCGCTGGCTGAAACGCAACCCGGCCAGGCACCACTGCTGGGCAGCCATCGCACCTACGCCTGCGCCGAGCATCCCAGCCTGGCCGCGATCCTGGCCGATTTCACCGCTGGCCTCGGCCAGCCGGTACAGGCCGCCGTGGTCGCCATCGCCGGCCTGCTCGATGGCGATGTGCTGATCAATTCCAACCTGCCGTGGACGGTCTCGCTGTCGGCCACGCGGGTGCAGTCCGGGCTGCATGAGCTGCAGCTGATCAATGATTTTGAAGCGGTGGCGTTGGCCATTCCCTACCTGCAGCCTGACACCCTGGTGCCGCTCAATGGCGATGCTGACCCGGCGCAGGCGTTCCCGGCGCTGGTGCTGGGCGCCGGTACCGGTCTGGGTGCAGCATTGCGCTTTGCCGACGGCGAGCGTCCGGTGCTGGCCAGCGAGATCGGCCATGCCGCGCTCGGCGCCGGCAACGCGCTGGAACTGCAGGTGCTGGACAAGCTGCTGCAGCGCTGGCCGCACGTGGACAACGAGCGCGTGCTGTCCGGAAGTGGCCTGATGAACCTGTATCCGTGCCTGTGCGAATTGCGCGGCGTCACTCCGGTGTGGAGCAGTACCGAGGCACTGATCGGTGCCGCGCGCAGCGGTGAGGATGCGCTGGCCGTGGAAACGCTGCAGGTGTTCTGTGCCTGGCTGGGCAGCCTGGTAGGCGACGCAGCGATCGCGGTGGGGGCGCGTTCGGTGTACCTGGCCGGGGGCATTTCCGCGCATGTGCAGGATTTCCTGGCCGATGGTCGCTTCCGTGAGCGCTTCCTCAACAAGGGCGTGCTGACCGAGGTGCTGCGCCAGGTGCCGGTATGGCGCGTGGAGCATGGCCAGCTGGGCGTTCTCGGCGCAGCGGTCTGGTACGCCGCACGGCAGCCCACGCACGACTGATCGGCGTGGCCGGCATCGGGCCGGCCGTGTATTGCAGACTGGGAGGGGAAGATGGTGGATCGCAGGCAGTTCCTGCAGGCCGGCGCACTGGCCGCAGGCATGGTGGCCTTGCCGGGCGTGCAGGCGCGCACGCAGGGTGGGGCCAGGGTGGTCTCGACCTGGGACTTCGGCGTGCCGGCCAACCAGGCCGCGTGGAAGGTGCTGGCGCAGGGTGGCAGCGCACTGGATGCAGTTGAAGCCGGTGCACGCTGGGCCGAGAGCGAGTTGTGCAACCCCACCGTCGGCCATTGCGGCAACCCGGATCGCGACGGCGTGCTGAGCCTGGACGCCAGCATCATGGATGGCGATGGCCGTTGTGGTGCGGTGGCCGCGCTGGTCGACATCCTGCATCCGGTGTCGGTGGCCCGCAAAGTGATGGAAAACAGCCCGCACGTGCTGCTGGTGGGCGAGGGCGCGCAGCAGTTCGCGGTGCAGCAGGGCTTTGAACGCAGGCACCTGCTGACGCCGCAGGCCGAAGCGGCCTGGCGCGAGTGGCTGAAGACCGAGAAGTACCAGCCGCAGATCAATGCCGAGCGCCGTGGTATTCCCGGCAACAGCGACAACCACGACACCATCGGCATGCTGGCGCTGGATGCCAAGGGCCATCTTGCAGGTGCCTGCACCACCAGCGGCATGGCCTGGAAGCTGCACGGCCGGGTCGGCGACAGCCCGATCATCGGCGCCGGCCTGTATGTCGACAACGAAGTGGGCGCGGCCACTGCTTCGGGCGTGGGTGAGGAGATGATCCGCAACGCCGCCTCGTTCCTGGTGGTCGAGCTGATGCGCCAAGGGCGCTCGCCCGCGCAGGCCTGCCGCGAAGCCATCGACCGCGTGGTGCGCAAGCGCCCCGAAGCGAGCAGAACATTGCAGGTGTGCTTCCTGGCTATGAACAAGCAGGGCGAGGTGGGTGCCTACGCGTTGCACCGCGGCTTCGTCTACGCCGTGTGCGATGGACAGCGCCAGGACGACCTGCGCGACTCGCCGTCGATCTACATGAGCACTCAGGCGTGAGCACGCGGCTGACCCTGGAGATCGCCAGCAACTCGCTGGCCTCGGCGCTGGCCGCGCAGGCCGGCGGTGCCGACCGCATCGAACTGTTCGAGAACCTGGCCGAGGGTGGCACCACGCCGTCGTTTGCCACCATCGCGATCGCCCGCGAACGCCTGTCGATTCCGCTGTTCGTGCTGGTGCGCCCGCGCCCGGGTGATTTCCACTACGACGCATTGGAAACCGAACTGATGCTGCGTGACATCGCGCAGTGCCGCGCGCTGGGCTGCGATGGCGTGGTGATCGGTGCGCTGGATGTGCAGGGCGGTATCGACCTGGCGTTGTGCCGTGAACTGGTGCAGGCCGCCGGGCCGCTGCAGGTGACTTTCCATCGTGCCTTCGACGCGGCCCGCGATCTGCCGGCGGCGCTGGAGCAGGTGATCGGACTGGGTTGTCAGCGCGTGCTGACCTCGGGCGGCCAGGTCAGCGCAGAGGCCGGCGCCGATGTGCTGGCGGGTCTGGTCACCCAGGCGGCGGGACGTATCACGGTGATGGCCGGCGCCGGGCTGGGCCCGGCCAACATCGCCGCCGTTGCGCGACGGACCGGCTGCACCGAACTGCACGCCTCGGCCAAGGGCCTGCGCCGCTCGGCGATGCAGTTCCAGAACCCGGCTTTGCGCGGCCTGGACCCGGACTGGAGCCAGACCGCCACCGCGACCGTGGCCGCGCTGCGGCAGGCGCTGGACGGCGCAAGGTAGCCCGCTTCTGCTGTAGAGCCGAGCCAACGCTCGGCTGCGCTTTGCGGCAAACGACATCAGCCGAGCACGGGCTCGGCTCTACAGTCGCACGCGACGACGCGGACAAAACCGTTCCGCGCGCGGTTGTCGCGATCGTGTCATTGACGTGTGCGCTGTTCTCTCAGCGATGTTTCGCAACCCTTTGATTGTTCTTGATACCTGCGGCTGATAGCGGCATTGCCTAGGGTGTTGCTGCATCGCCGCATGCCCGGCGTGGTTCAGCTGTGCTTTAGTTTGGATCGATCCACAGGGGAGGTGCCATATCGGTCGTGAACCGATCCAGGCGCCTGGATCCGTCGTAGTGCCGCGCCACCGTCCGCCCGTGCGTCCACATCTTCGAAGAGCAACCACCCATGGCTCAGATCGTCCACAAGCGTCGTCACCTGCTGTCCCAGGCACTGGTCCTGGCCCTGTTGCCCCTGGCCGCGGGTGCACAGGAAGCGGCCAGTTCGTCCACCAAGGACTTGGATGCGGTCACCGTTACCGGTTCGCGCATCAAGCGCGCCGCGGTCGAAGGCCCGGCCCCGGTCAACGTGATTACCGCGCAGCAGATCCAGAAAGAGGGCTTCGTCAGCGTGTATGACGCGCTGAAGACGCTCACCGAAGCGACCGGCACCGTTGAAGCCGCCTCGCAATGGGGCTCGCACACGCCCAACGCCAGTGGCCTGAACCTGCGCGGCATGGGCCCGAACCGCTCGCTGCTGTTGGTCAACGGCCGTCGCGTGGCCGATTACCCGCTGCCGTATGGCGGTGAAACCAACTTCTCCAACTACGGCAACATTCCCGCTGCCGCGGTCGAGCGCATCGAAGTACTGACCGGCGGCGCCTCGGCGATCTACGGTTCGGATGCGATCGCCGGCGTGGTCAACGTCATCCTCAAGACCAACTACGACGGCGACGAAGTGCGCGTGCGTGGCGGTACCTCCACAGAAGGTGGGCGAGATACTTGGGACCTGTCCTGGGCCGGCGGCAAGACCGGCGACAACTGGAGCGTGACCTACGCGCTGCAGTACACCAAGCGCGATCCGCTGTTCGGACGCGACCGACCGCAGATGGACGACGCCGACGACGCACCGTATCCCTCCTGGAACATGGAGCAGCGCAAGGTCGGCTTCCGCCCCACCTCGGGCCTGGCATTGATCGACCCGACCAACGGCCAGCGCCTGGCACCGCCTGCAGGCACCTGCGAGAAGTTCGACCGCGAGTACTACACTGCCGATCGGCTGGTCTACAACTACGCTACCAACACCATCACCAACACCGGCCGCCTGTGCGGCATGAGCGCCGACTACGCCAACTGGCTGCTGACCGGTGGTGCCGAGAACGTGTCCGGCAACCTGTATGCCACCTTCGATTTCAGCAGCGACCTGCAGGCCTGGACCAACCTGGCGGTGTACCGCTCCGAAGCGATCTGGGGCACCAACCCGCCCAGCGTCTCGCTGATCGACGACGACAACGGCTATTACTGGGATGCCAACCGCAACCGCCCGATCCTGGGCGTGCGCCAGTTCACCCCGAACGAAGTCGGCGGCCTGGACACCCTGCGCAACACCAACCGCGAGCTGTCATGGGACTGGAGCGCGGGCCTGCGTGGCCGCCTTGCCGACCGCTTCGACTGGAGCGCCACGGTGGGGCGTTCCTACTATCGCGTGGAAGAACGGCAGAACGTGGTGGACGAGCAGAAGTCGTACGACTTCTTCCTCGGCCCGCGCCTGGGTACCACCGCCGATGGCGAGGCGATCTACGCGTTGAACGAATCGCGCTGGTGGAATCCGCTCACGCCGGACCAGTACTGGCAGATGGGCACGGTCGCCAGGAACCGCGCGTCATCGTGGGTCAACCAGGCCTCGGCGGACATCACCGGCGAGCTGTTTCAGGGCTGGGCCGGCCCGATCTCGTTCGCCGCCGTGGCCGAAGTCGCGCAGCAGGGCTATCACCTCAGCCCGGACCCGCGCGCCGGCATCGACTTCGATCTGCAGAACGTCGATCGCGGTGGCGGCGAGCGCACCCGTTACTCGGCCGGCGTCGAGTTCAAGATCCCGCTGCTGGAGAGCGTGACGGCCACCGCCGCCGCCCGCTACGACCGCTATGGCAACTACAAGGCCGATGACAGCAGTGAAGCGCTGGATATCGGCAGCCAGAAGGAGACCACCTGGAACGTCGGCCTGGAATGGCGCCCGGTCGAATCGCTGCTGGTGCGTGGCTCGTATGCCACCAGTTTCCACGCGCCGGACATGCACTACCTGCTGGGCCAGCCGAGCAGTTCCGAAGTGCAGACCTATGACCGCCTGCGCTGCATCCAGAGCGGTGCCTACCTGGTCAACAACTGTGGCGTGGGCAACACCGATGTCTGGTACACCTTCGACGTGAACCGGCGTGGCACGCCGCTGCTGCGTTCGGAAACCGGCGATTCGTGGACGGTCGGCTTCGTCTGGGACGTGATGCCGAACCTGTCGTTCAGCGCCGACTACTGGGCGATCAAGCTGGAAGACATGATCGTCGACGTCGGCGCCGACGAGGTGCTGGCCAGCGAGGCCGGCTGCCTGACCGGCAAGAACATCGATGGCACGCCGTGGGCCAATCCGGCCGGTGGCGACTATTGCGCCGGCATCCTGGCCCGCGTGAACCGTGACAGCAGCGGCCGCCTGGTATCGATCGAGCGCGGCCCGTTCAACCTGGCCAGCCGGGAAGTGCGCGGCATCGACCTGACTGCACGCTATCGCCTGGAAACCGCGCAGTGGGGCAGCTTCCAGCTGGGCCTGAACTACACCAACCAGATCTCGACCAAGGAACAGCGCTACGCCAACGACCCGAACCCGGAACGGCGCGACCGGGACCTGCGCAGCAAGCTGCGCGCGAGCCTGGCCTGGCAGCGCGGCAACTGGAACGCCAACGTCTATGCCGACCGCGTGGGCTCGGTGCCGGGCGTGCGCTATCACTGGGGCACCGACCGCCTGGACAATCCCGGCGGCTGCCTGCCGTTCGCCGACGGCTACGTGCCCAGTGACAGCCCGTCGCTGAACTGCCTGGAACCGGCACAGCTGCCGGATGGCTCGGTGAACCCGAACCCCAACGCGGGCCAGCAGACCTCGCGCTACTTCGGCCGGGTCGGCCCGTTCATCACCTGGAACGTCAACGTGGGTTACCAGGTGACCGAGCACGCCAAGGTCAATGTCTACGTCAACAACGTGTTCAATTCGGCCAGCTGGAACCACAAGGACCCGTACAAGCTGGACTATGACTTCGCCCCGACCCGGTTGCTGAGCGCGGTCGGCCGCGAGTTCGCATTGGAGTATGTGTTCACCTTCTGAGGAGACCGACCTCCGCCGCTGGATCCACGCCATGCGTGGATGCGGAAACGGGACGCCGGGGGCGGCGCTCCCTTCAGGCATGCGGACAGGCTGGATTTGACCTTCCCACGATGGCAAGGTTTAGCCTGTCCGCATCCAGAAGGAAACCCGGGAATCCGATCATGAGCATGCCGCGCGCCGCTGCCGCCCCCGCCAGCCCCTCCACCATCAGCCTGCCCATCGAGGGCATGACCTGCGCCAGCTGCGTGGGCCGGGTCGAGGCAGCACTGTCCAGGGTCGAGGGCGTGGGCAGTGTCTCGGTGAACCTGGCCACCGAGCGGGCGGACATTCGTCCGTCGGGCCCGGTGGATCGCGCGGCGCTTGTCCAGGCGGTGGAGCGGGTGGGCTATGACGTGCCCGCGGCGACCACCGAACTGGCGGTCGAAGGCATGACCTGCGCTTCCTGCGTGGGCCGTGTCGAACGCGCGCTGTTGGCCGTGCCCGGCGTCAGCCAGGCCAGCGTCAACCTGGCCACCGAGCGCGCCACGGTGCGTGGCATGGCGGACGTGGCTGCGCTGGTCGCCGCGATCGACAAGGCCGGCTATGACGCACGTGTGATCGAGGCGGGTGTGCAGTCCGATGATCAGGCTGCGGAAAAGAAGGATGCCGAGCGCGCCGGACTGAAGCGCGACCTGATCGTGGCCACCGCGCTGGCACTGCCGGTGTTCGTACTGGAAATGGGCTCGCACCTGATCCCCGGCATGCACGCATGGGTGATGTCCACCCTCGGCATGCAGGCCAGCTGGTACCTGCAGTTCGCACTGACGCTCCTGGTGCTGGCCATCCCCGGGCGCCGCTTCTACCAGAAGGGCTTCCCGGCGCTGCTGCGGTTGGCGCCGGACATGAATTCACTGGTGGCGGTGGGCACCGCCGCGGCGTTCGGCTATTCGGTGGTAGCGACCTTTGCACCGCGGCTGCTGCCGCCGGGCACGGTGAACGTCTACTACGAAGCGGCGGCGGTGATCGTCGCGCTGATCCTGCTCGGCCGCTTCCTCGAGGCCCGGGCCAAGGGCCGCACCTCCGAAGCGATCAAGCGCCTGGTCAACCTGCAGGCCAAGGTGGCCCATGTGATCCGTGACGGCCGCGCGGTCGAAATCCCGGTCAATGAAGTGCAGAGCGGCGACCTGGTGGAAGTGCGCCCGGGCGAGCGCGTGCCGGTCGACGGCGAGGTGGCTGAGGGCCGCAGCTACATCGATGAATCGATGATCAGCGGCGAGCCGATTCCGGTCGAGAAGCTGCCGGGCAGCAGCGTGGTGGGTGGCACGGTCAACCAGAAGGGCGCACTGACGGTGCGGGCCACGGCCGTGGGCGCGCAGACCCTGCTGGCGCAGATCATCCGCATGGTCGAACAGGCGCAGGGCTCGAAGCTGCCGATCCAGGCGGTGGTCGACAAGGTCACGTTGTGGTTTGTGCCGGCGGTGATGCTGGCCGCGCTGGCGACCTTCGCGGTCTGGTTGATCTTCGGTCCATCGCCGGCACTGAGCTTCGCACTGGTCAATGCGGTGGCGGTACTGATCATTGCCTGCCCGTGCGCGATGGGCCTGGCCACGCCGACCTCGATCATGGTCGGAACCGGTCGTGGCGCCGAAATGGGCGTGCTGTTCCGCAAGGGCGAAGCACTGCAGCTGCTGAAGGACGCGCAGGTGGTGGCGGTGGACAAGACCGGCACGCTGACCGAAGGCCGCCCGCGCCTGACCGATCTGGAGATTGCTGCCGGCTTCGATCGCAACAGGGTTCTGGCGGCAGTGGCCGCGGTGGAGTCGCGCTCGGAGCATCCCATCGCCCGCGCGATTGTTGATGCCGCGACCGGGCAGGGCATCACGTTGCCGGGCATGGTCGACTTCGAATCGGTCACCGGCATGGGCGTGCGGGCCAGTGTCGAGGGTGCACGCGTGGAGGTCGGTGCCGATCGCTTCATGCGCGACCTGGGCGTGGACATCACCGCATTCGCAGCATTGGCGGCGGAACTCGGCACGCAGGGCAAGTCACCGATGTACGTGGCCATCGATGGACGCCTGGCCGCGATCATTGCGGTATCCGATCCGATCAAGCCGAGCACCCCCGCAGCGATCGCGGCGCTGCATCGGTTGGGCCTGAAGGTGGCGATGATCACCGGCGACAACGCCGGGACCGCGCAGGCGATCGCGCGCCAGCTCGGCATCGATGAAGTGGTGGCCGAGGTGCTGCCGGAAGGCAAGGTCGAGGCAGTGCGTCGGCTGAAGGCCACGCATGGGCACGTCGCCTTCGTCGGCGACGGCATCAACGATGCCCCTGCGTTGGCTGAAGCCGATGTCGGCCTGGCCATTGGTACCGGCACCGATATCGCGGTGGAGTCGGCCGACGTGGTGCTGATGTCGGGTAACCTGCAGGGCGTGCCCAATGCCATTGCGCTGTCCAAGGCGACGCTGGGCAACATCCGGCAGAACCTGTTCTGGGCGTTCGCCTACAACACCGCATTGATTCCCGTCGCGGCCGGCGTGCTGTACCCGGCCTGGGGCGTGCTGCTGTCGCCGGTGTTCGCGGCCGGTGCGATGGCGCTGTCCAGTGTGTTCGTGCTGGGCAACGCGATGCGCCTGCGCCGCTTCCAGCCGCCGATGGCGGATGCCCACGCCACGACCCATTGAAGGAGAACCGCATGAACATCGGTGACGCCGCCAAGGCCTCCAGCGTGTCGGCGAAGATGATCCGCTACTACGAACAGATCGGCCTGATCCCCGCGGCCGATCGCACCGAATCGGGCTACCGGGCGTATTCGCGGGCGGACATCCATCGCCTGCGCTTCATCCGCCGCGCGCGCGATCTCGGCTTCCAGGTGGCCGAAATCAGTGACCTGCTGGGCCTGTGGAACGACACCGCGCGGCACAGTGCCGACGTCAAGCACCTGGCCGAGCAGCACATCGCCGACCTGGAACAACGCATCCAGAGCATGCGGCAGATGGCCGACACGCTGAAATCGCTGATCCGTTGCTGTGCAGGCGACGAGCGCCCTGAGTGCCCGATCCTGGAGCGGCTGGGTGAAGACGATGAGGCTCCGCTGTCGGTCGATGCAGCGAAGACCGGCGCGGTGCGGCGGCGCGCGCGCAAGCGCTGAGTTTCCATGTCGCGTACAAAAAAGCCCGCCCGGTGACAGTGCACGGGGCGGGCTTCGCTGTGGCAGAGGGCAGGGGATCAGGCAGTGCGCGGCGGGAAACCCGCATCGTTCAGCGCGGCGAACACCTGCTCCTGTGATGCGGTGGTCTGCACCTTGACCAGGCCGGTCGGCGGATCGGCCACCACACTGGCGTTCGGATCGATCTGCTGGATGGCGCGGGTCACGCTGCGCGCGCAGCCGCCGCAGGTCATGCCGTCAACATGGAATTCCATCTGTAGCTCCTTCGGTGCTCGTGAGATGAAACCAGTGTGCACCTTCCAACGATGGCAGGGTCAAGCAGGTGGCTGAACGGCGGCGCAGGCACCCATGAAAACGGCAGCCGCCTGTACCAGCGCGGCTGCCGTGGAGGACCATTCCCGCCGGGGCGGGCAAGACTGCGCCGGGCCAGGCCCGGCGCTGCCTCAGAACTTCCAGTTCACGCCGAAGTACAGCTGGCGGCCGGCGTACAGGTTGGACAGCAGGCGGGCCTGGCTGTCGTTGCCGATGTAGCTGCGCAGCTCGGACTTGGTGGCGTTCAGTACGGCGGCGGTCACCGTCCAGTCCGGAGTGAGGTTGTAGGCCACGTTCAGGTCAAGCTGGCTGTAAGGCTTGGTGTAGGTGGTCATGCCATTGTTCAGACCGCCGACCACTTCACCACGACGGTTGTACGAGGCGCGCGCCAGGAACTTGTCGTTCTCGTAGAACACCGTAACGTTGGCCTGGTTCTTGGCACTGCCGACCAGCGGCGAGGAGCCGATTTCCTCGCCATCCAGCACGATCGAGGCCAGGTTGGTGTCGTTGTAGGTGTAGTTGGCCTGCACGCCCAGTCCGAAGTCGAACGTGTACTGGCCATACAGTTCCACGCCCTGGGACACGCCATCGCGGCCATTGGCCTGGGTCTCGTACTTCTGCACGGTGACCGACTGCCCGCCGACGTTCATCTGCTGGTCGCGCACCACCGGCACGGTGAAGTTGTCCACGTTCTTGCGGAACAGCGAAACACCTGCGACCGCGCCCGGCTGGAAGTACCACTCCAGGCCCAGGTCGAACTGTACCGCCTTGAACGGTTCCAGCGCCTTGTTGCTGCCCGAGCCGTACCAGCCGGGCGTGTCGGTGCCGCCGGTGACGCGGCGGTCGTTGGCGTACTCTTCGCTGATGTAACGCAGACCACCGGGATAGGCGATGCTGGTGTAGCTCGGGCGCGCGACCACCTTCGATGCCGCGCCACGCAGCACCAGGTTGTCGGTGATGTCCCAGGCAATGTTGAAGCTGGGCAGCACGTCGGTATAGGTCTTTTCCAGCGACGACAGGGCATACACCTTGTCGCGCACCTGCGGGTCGGGCAGGCGGACGAAGCCACCCTGGCAGCGCAGGTTCGGGTCGGCGGCCGGATCATCGCAGCTCATCGGCGCGCCGCTGGCGTTGTCGACGAAATAGTCGTTGAAGCGCTCGACCGAATCGCTGGACTGGGCGAACTGCTTGGTCCGCACCACGCGCACGCCGATGTTGCCGCGTACCCGCTCAGTGCGGAAGTTGGCCTGGAAGTAGCCGGAATGGATCTTCTCGTTGACGTCGTAGACGAAGTCTTCTTCGGTACGGTTGTGCGAGCCACCGTAGGTCTTGTTCAGGTAGTCGATGTAGGCCGGGTAGTTGATGCCCGGGAACACGTTGGCGTTGAACGCGCCGGTGATGTTGCTGATCGGGTTGGACAGGAAGAAGCCCGGTTGCGCATCGCCTGCGGTCGGATCGCAGCCGGCCTGGTAGCGATTGTTGTCATAGTCGGACGGATCCAGGCCCGGGCACACCCAATAGGTGTTGCCGGTGTTGCGGTGGACCTTGCCATCGCGGTACTTGGCGCCGAACTGGATCGAATCCAGCCAGCCGGCCTCGAACAGCTTGGTGACGTCGGCCTGGAAGTAGTTCTGCTTGACCTCGGTCTGCATCCACGACGAATCGGTCGAGCCGGTATCGACTTCGGCCACGCCCGCCATCAACTGCTGCTGCAGGTCCGGCGAGAACTGCACCGACGGCGTGCCGGTCAGGTCCCAGGCGGTGTACTGGTTGCCGGACTGCCACTGGTTGCCAACCTTGCGGCGCGGCTTGGCCGACATGCGGAAATTCATCGACGGACCACCTTCGGACCAGGTGCGGCCGCCGGTGAACGAGGCCTTCCACAGCGGGCTGATATCCCAGTCGATGGTCAGGTCGGCGGTCTGCGACAGTGCCTTTTCCTTGCTGTATCCACCGGTGAGCTGCGGAGTGGGGATGGTGCAGTCGTCCGGGCCCCAGCCACCGGGTTCCAGGCCGGCTGCCGCTGCTTCTTCCTCACTGCAGTAATAGGTCTTTCCGGCCAGCTTCTGGTACTGCGCACCCGTGACGATGCTGCCACTCGGGTCGAAATCCAGGCCGTTGAGCAGGCGGCCGCCGGCCCAGTTGCCGTCCTGGTTGTAGCGGGCCAGGTTCCACTCCGGCACCTTCAGCATGTTCTGGGTGTAGTCACCCTGCAGCTCGAAGCGGAAGTAGTTCGCGGTCATCGTGACGTTGTCGACCGGCTTGAACTGGAAGGTCAGCTGGCCGCCCTTGCGCTCGCGCTTCTCTTCCTTCACCGCGAAGTTCACCGAGGTCGGCATGAAGAATTCGCTGTAGTTCTTGCCAGCCTGGTTGTTGAAGCCGGACTGGCCCCACCAGTAGTGGATGCCATCCTGCTCCAGCAGGTTGCCGTTGGCATCGCGGGCCGTGGTGCCATTGCCGTACCACTGGTAGTCCTCGGTGCTGGCTTCCATGGTGCGTGTGGTGCGCTTCTGCTGGGTCACGCCGACGAGGACGCCGAAGCGCTCATCCTTGCTGTGCCACGAGTACAGCGCGGACGCCTGCGGATCGACATCGTGGCTGGTATCGGAGGTGGTGCCCTCCAGGTTCACGTAGCCGGAGTTGGATTCCATGTCCAGCGGGCGACGGGTATGCAGGATGACCGTGCCGCCGATGCCGCCTTCGTCGATGCGTGCTTCCGGCGACTTGAACAGCTCCGCGCTGGACAACATGTTCGATGGCAGCAGGGTGTAGTTGAAGGAGCGTGTCGCTTCGTTGTTGGTCTCTGACGAGGCGACGAAGTTGCCGTTCAACTGGGTCAGGGTCAGGTCCGGCGCAAGGCCGCGCACACTGACGCTCTTGCCTTCGCCACCGCTGCGGGTGATGACCACGCCGGGCACGCGCTGCAGTGCGTCGGCCACGTTCTTGTCGGGGAACTTGCCGACGTCCTCGGCGGTGATCACCTCGACCACCGCGTTGGCGTCGCGCTTCTGCTCGAGGCTCTTTTCAATGGCGTAGCGGTAGCCGGTGACCTGGACGCTGTCCAGGGTGGTGGCATCCTGCCCGCCGGTGGACGTGGCCTGTTGCGCGGCGGCGCCAGCCGGAACGACGGCGGCGGCCAGGGCCAGCGCGATGGCCAGCGACAATGCGTCCTGGCCGTGCGTACGTGTTGAATGCTTCATTCCCATCTCTCCCTCTCTCCTGGATTGATCCGGTGACGTGGCACGGACAACTTGAATCGATCTAATTTGAAGTGACTTTGCGGCTGTCGCCGTGCAATGGCAGTAGCGCCGCCCGTGTGGCCTGGTACGTCCTGTTGCTGCTCCCCCAACTCCCGGCCATCGCAGCGTCGTCTTGGATCGATCTAAGCGATGGGCGGGCGATTTTTAGCACGGGTCGCCCGCAGGCGCATGCTGCTGCGCAATATGGTACTGGCGTGGCGAAGGGATGACGGTTTGCTGAAATCAGTGAAATCGTTTTCGTGCGCAGGGGAGGGTGGGTCGGCAGGGCTGCGCCCTGCACCCGCGGTAGTGCCGGCCGCTGGCCGGCAACAGCCAAAGCCAAAGCCAAAGCGGCTCTGGGTTGTCTGTGGCTTGGCGGGGCGGTGTCGGACTGCGGGGACGGGTTTACGGCGTCCCCCGCAACCGGACCCACCCCGACTCCCCACAGGAAACCGGCTTCTGCTGTTGCTTCTGCTGTTGCGGTTGCTGTTGCTCCAGCTCGTAGCACGTGCAGGGCGCAGCCCTGCCGAACACCCCATCTCATGCTGCGCCGCAGAATGCATTCGGCTGAACCTGCATGCTCTACTTGAATCGATCTAAATTCACGGTCTGGTGGGTCGGGCGTCATTCCAGGGGGAGCTCTCTGCAGGTCAGGGCAGGGCTCAGCGGAACGGTGCCGAACGCCCCCGGCCGTCTGCCTCCGCGTCATCGACTACAGGAACCCGACATGCGCCCAGTGCCGTCCGCTCCCGCCGTCCCATTGTCCTCGCGCCCGCTGGTGCGCCTGGCCTGCCTGCTCGCGCTGTCGTCAGTGCCGGTGCTGCTGCAGGCTGCCCCGGCAGCGCTGGAGCGCGAGGTCAACACCTTCATCGGCAGCAAGGACGACGGCAACACGTTCCCGGGTGCGTCGGCACCGTTCGGCCTGATCCAGGTCAGTCCGATCGGCAGCCACTACTCGGGCTGGCGCTATGACGACGAGAAGATCCGCGGGTTCGGCCACTCCTTCCTGTCCGGCGCGGGTTGCTGGGAACAGGGCGGGCAGGTGTCGGTGCTGCCGGTGACCGGCTCGATCGGTCCGGGTGGCGATTTCGATACCGGCAATGCCAAGCAGTTCGACCACAAGGCCTATGCGTCGGCTTACACCCACGATGGCGAGGTCGGCCAGGCCGGCTACTACAAGGTGCGCCTGACCAGCTACGGTGGCATCGATGCCGAGGCGACCGCGCGTACCCGTGCCGCGGCCGAGCGCTACACCTTCAGCCAGCGCAGCGGCGATGGCCACGTCCTCGTCAACGTCGGCCAGGCCAACGAGCGCCATTCGGTGATCGGCAGCGTGGTCGATGTGGTCGGCGACCGCGTGGTCGAGGGCAAGCTGGTCACCAAGAGTTTCTGCGGCGGTCATCAGTACACCACCTGGTTCCGCATCCAGTTCGACCGTCCGTTCAAGGCGCATGGCACCTGGGGCGAGGGCGGTGGCCTGCCGGGCGCGCGCCACAGCATGGAAGGCGAGCAGAAGCCGAACGGTGCCTGGCTCAGCTTCGACCTGGCCAAGGGCCAGTCGGTGACAGCGGTCAGCGCGATCTCGCACGTGGATGCCGAAGGCGCGCGCACCAACCTGCGCGCAGAAGGCATGCAGAATGGGGCGCTGCTCGGCTTCGACCGCATGCGCGCGCTGTCCCAGCAGGCCTGGCGTGAGCAGTTGGGCCGGGTGCGCGTGCAGGGCGGCACCGCCGATGACCGCACCGTGTTCTACAGCGCGGTCTATCACGCGCTGCTGCAGCCGATGACCGGCAACGACGCCGACGGCCGCTACCGTGGTTATGACGACGGTATCCACCGCGCTGATGGCTGGACCTATTACGAGTACTTCTCGCTGTGGGATACCTACCGCGCGCAGAACCAGTGGCTGGCGCTGACCCGCCCGGACGTGGCGCGCGACATCGGCCGTACCCTGCTGGCGATCGACGAACAGGTCGGTTGGCTGCCGCGCTGGGGTTATGCCAACTTCGAGACCAACATCATGACCGGCGATCCGGTCACGCCGTTCATGGTCGACCTGTGGCGCTTCGGCGCGCTCAAGGGCCGTGAATCGCAAGCCTGGGATGCACTGCGCCGCAATGCCTTCGGCACGCCACCACTGAACTCGCGCATGGCCGGACGCTCCGGCAACCCGACCTACCTGGACAAGGGCTATGTGGCCTACGACCGCGCGTTCCCGTCCAAGGGCATGGATGTCGATCCGCACCATGGTGGTTCGGCCACGCTGGAATATGCGCTGGCCGACTGCGCGCTCTCGCAGATGGCCGATGGCCTGGGCCATGCGCAGGATGCGGCGACACTCCGTGAGCGTGGCCGCAACTGGCGCAAGGTGTGGGACCCGCAGGTGCGCGATGCCGAGACGGGTTTCACCGGCTTCCCGCGCCCGCGCACCGAGGATGGCCAGTGGTACACGCCGGCCGATGGCCACTACAGTCCGCGTTCGCACCACGGTTTCCATGAGGGCACGGCGTGGCAGTACCAGTGGCTGGCGCAGCAGGACGTGCCGGGCCTGGTCGAAGCGATGGACGGCCGCGAACAGGCCGGTCGCCGCCTGGATGCGTTCTTCGCGATGGACGCGCTGCAGGCCGATCCGCTCAATGCCGCCCGCAAGGCGTGGGTGGTCGGGCCGTACAGCTACTACAACCAGTTCCGCTACAACCCGAACAACGAGCCGGACCTGCACTCGCCGTGGCTGTACACGCTGATCGGCCAGCCGTGGAAGACCGCGGCCGTGGTGCGTGCCGCGCAGCAGTTGTTCACCAATGCCCCCAATGGCGTGACCGGCAACGATGACCTCGGCACGATGTCGGCCTGGTACCTGTTCAGCGCCATCGGCGTGTACCCGGCGGTGCCGGGCAGCGGCCAGTTCCTGCTGCACACGCCGCGCTTCAGCAAGGTCGAAGTGGACATGGGCAATGGCCGGACCCTGCGCATCGACGCGCCGGGTGCCGATGGCCGCCGCCTGCAGTACGTGCAGGGTGTGCGGGTCGACGGCCAGCCGCATGCACCGGTGTGGCTGGACTGGGACCGCCTGCAGCAGGGCCCGCGCCTGCAGTTCGCACTCGACGCGAAGGCGCCGGAGCAGGGCTGGGGCACGGCGGTGAAGGACCTGCCGGTGTCCTGGTGCGCGGCACCGGGCAGCCAGCTGCGCTGAGCCGGACTGTGCCGTTCGCGCTGACCCAGCGAACGGCACGGCACGACACGGCCCTGATCCATTAGGCTTGAGCCTCCAGCGGAGTCCGGGAAGACGATGAACGACAACGGCAACAGTCCCAGCAAGCGCGCCGGCAAGGCGGTGACGGTGACCGACATCGCGCGCGCGATCGGCGTGTCACGGGCAACCGTGTCGCTGGTGCTGCGTGGCAGCCCGCTGGTCAACGTCGATACCCGGGCCAAGGTCGAGGCCGAACTGCGCCGCCAGCGTTACGTCTACAACCGCGCGGCGGCCAACCTGCGCCGTCGTACCTCGTCGAGCATCGCGCTGGTGATCAACGATCTCTCCAACCCGTTCTTCGCCGAGTTCGCATCGGGCGTGGACGAGGCGTTGGGCGGGCGTGGCTACGTGACCCTGCTCGGCAGCACGGGTGAATCGCCGGAGCGGCAGCAGGCGGTGCTGTCCACGCTGATGGAGCACACCCCGGCCGGCCTGATCCTGTCGCCGGCCGAGGGCAGCGATACCGCACAGCTGCGGCAGGCACTGGGCGCCAATGCCAACGTGCTGCTGTTCAACCGCGAACTGGCCGGGGCCGACTGGGACTTCCTGACCCTGGACAACCAGCACGGCGCCTATCTGGCCACGCGCCACCTGATCGAGCGCGGCCATCGCCAGATCGCCTTCTTCGGGGGCCACGCCGCATCCAGTTCCTGCCACCAGCGCCGCGCGGGTTTCCAGCAGGCGCTGGCCGAGGCCGGCCTGTCGCTGCCGCCGGGCTGGATGATCGAATCGGCCCCGAATCGCTTGGAAGCGGCAGCGCGCACCGATGAGCTGTTCGCCGATGGCCATCGCCCAAGTGCGGCGGTCTGCTACAACGACACCGTCGCGCTTGGCCTGATGCTGGGCTTGAATTCGCGCGGTATCCGTCCGGGCGGTGATTTTGCCGTGACAGGCTTCGACGATATTTCCGAGGCGTCGGTCGCGGTTCCGCCGTTGACCACGCTCACCGCCGACCCGCGCGAGCGTGGCCGCCAGGCTGCCGCGCTGCTGCTGCAGCGGCTGGACGAACCGGACGCGCCGCCACGGCGCACGGTTGCGCCGGTGCAGTTGCGCATCCGCGAAAGCAGTGCCGCACGACCGAACTGATTCCTTCTGCATACCCCTTCCACGCAACAACGACCTTCCGCGCATCGAGGCGCGTACCGCATGCCGATTTCCGCAACGCCCCGTCCATCGGGTTCTTCGGGCAACGCACCCGCCGTCACCAACGGCAAGGCGTTGGCTGTCGTCACCACGATCTTCTTCATGTGGGGCTTCCTGACCTGCCTCAATGACATCCTGATCCCGCACCTGAAGGCGGTGTTCGAACTGAACTACGCCAAGGCGATGCTGGTGCAGTTCACCTTCTTCGGCACTTACTTCCTGATGTCGCTGCCGGCGGGCCGCCTGGTGGCGGCGCTGGGCTACAAGAAGGGCATCGTGGCTGGACTGGTGATCGCCGGCATTGGCGCGCTGGGCTTCTGGCCGGCGGCCGAGCTGCGCGTGTACGGCGCCTTCCTCGGCGCGTTGTTCGTACTGGCCACGGGCATTACCGTGCTGCAGGTCGCCGCCAACCCGTACGTCGCGCTGCTGGGCCCGGAACAGACCAGTTCCAGCCGCCTGACCCTGGCGCAGGCGCTGAACTCGCTGGGCACGGCCATCGCCCCGATCTTCGGCGGCATGCTGATCCTGTCCAACACGGTCAAGAGCGCTGACGACATCGCGGCGCTGCCGGCCGCCGAGCAGCTGGCCTACCGTGCCGCCGAGGCGCAGGCCGTGCAGGGACCGTACGTGGGCCTGGCCGTGGCGCTGGTGCTGTTGGCGCTGTTCGTGTTCCTGTTCCGCCTGCCGGCGCTGAGCGACGCCACCGAGCAGGCCGACCAGGGCCACCACCACAGCTACCTGGATGCGCTGCGCAAGCGCCACCTGCTGCTGGGCGTGCTGGGCATCTTCTTCTACGTCGGCGCTGAGGTGTCGATCGGCAGCTTCCTGGTCAACTACCTGTCGATGCCCAACATCGGTGGCTTCAGCGAACAGGAAGCCACGCACTACGTGTCGGCCTACTGGACGATGGCGATGATCGGCCGCTTCGCGGGCTCCGCGCTGCTGGCGCGCTTCTCGCCCAGCCGCCTGCTGGCGATCTTCGCGCTGGTCAACGTGGCGCTGCTGGTCACGACCATGCTGAGCTCCGGCAACATCGCGCTGTACTCGGTGGTGGCGATCGGCCTGTTCAACTCGATCATGTTCCCGACCATCTTCGCGCTGAGCATCGAGCGTCTGGGGCCGCTGACCAACAAGGGCTCCAGCCTGCTGATCATGGCCATCGTCGGCGGTGCCGTGGTGCCGTACCTGCAGGGCGTCCTGGCCGACCACATCGGTGTGCAGGCCAGCTTCATCCTGCCGCTGCTGTGCTACGGCTACATCATTTTCTACGGACTGGTCGGCGCGCGTACGCCGGCCTCCGCAACGCAGGGAGGCTGAGTCCGGAATGGGTGCCATCGTTTGCTTCGGCGAAATTTTGATCGATCTACTAGCGCAGCCGCCGGCCTCGGCCGACACGCCGCGCGCCTTCCTGCAGTACGCCGGTGGTGCACCGGCCAACGTTGCCGTTGCGGCCGCCCGGTTGGGTGCGAAGACGCAGTTCGTCGGCACGCTGGGCCGCGACATGTTCGGCGACTTCCTGGCCGACAGCCTGGTCGAGCACGGCGTGGGCACGGATTACATCGTGCGTACCGATGCGGCCAAGACCGCACTGGCCTTCGTCGCACTGGATGCCAGCGGCGAGCGCAGCTTCAGCTTCTATCGCCCGCCGGCAGCCGACCTGCTGTTCCGTGACAGCGACTTCCAGGCGGCGTGCTTCGACAGCGCACAGTGCTTCCATGTCTGTTCCAACAGCCTGACCGAAGCGGCGATCGCCGAGGCGACCTTCGCCGGCATGGATCGCGCGCGTGCGGCTGGTGCGGTGGTCAGCCTCGACCTCAATCTGCGTCCGGCGCTGTGGCCGGCGAACGAGGACCCGACACCGCGCCTGTGGCAGGCGCTGGAACGCGCCGACCTGGTCAAGCTGTCGCGCGAGGAGCTGGACTACCTGGCCGCGCCGCTGGGTGCCGATGGCGAGGCTGCGGTACTGCGGCGCCTGCTCGCTGCGCGCGTGCGCTGGGTGATCGTCACCGACGGTGCGGCCACGCTGCACTGGTACACGCGCGACAACCACGGCACGGTCACCAGCTTCCGCGTGGCTGCCGTCGATACCACCGCGGCCGGTGATGCCTTCGTCGGTGGCGTGCTGGTCGGCTTGCTGGAGCGCAGCGGCGCCGGTGCCGGTTTTGCCGCCTTCTGCCAGGACCCGGAGGCGATCACCGCCACGCTGCGCTTCGGTGCTGCGGTCGGTGCGCTGGCTGTTACCCGCAAGGGCGCGTTCGCCGCGATGCCCTCGCTCGATGAAGTGCAGCAGCTGCTGCAGGCCCAGGACATTAACGCATGAGCACCTCCCCCGACTTCCGTTCGCCCGCGTTCCTGCGCGCGCACATCGCCGATACGATGGCGTTCTACCATCCGCGGTGCATCGATCCGAACGGTGGCTTCTTCCACTACTTCCGTGACGACGGCAGCATCTACGACGCCAACCATCGCCATCTGGTGAGCAGCACGCGTTTCGTCTTCAACTACGCGATGGCCTACCGCGAATTCGGCAACGCCGAGTACCGTGAGGCGGTCGAGCACGGCGTGCGCTACCTGCGCGAGGTGCACCGCAACCCGGCCACCGGCGGTTACGCCTGGACCCTGCGCGACGGCAAGGTCGAGGACGACATGAACCACTGCTACGGCGTGGCGTTCGTGCTGTTGGCCTACAGCTGCGCACTGAAGGCCGGTCTCGAACAGGCCCGCGCATGGATGGACGAGACCTGGCAGCTGCTGGAGGCGCGCTTCTGGGAGCCCCAGCACGGCCTCTACAAGGACGAAGCCGATGGGCAGTGGAATTTCACCGGCTACCGTGGCCAGAACGCCAACATGCACATGTGCGAGGCGATGCTGGCCGCCTTCGAGGCCAGCGGCGAACAGCGCTATGTGGAGCGCGCGCTGCAGCTGGCCAACAACATGACCCGTCGCCAGGCCGCCAAGGCCGGTGGCCTGGTGTGGGAGCACTACGATTCCAACTGGGAGATCGACTGGGACTACAACCTGGACGACCCCAAGCACCTGTTCCGCCCATGGGGCTTCCAGCCGGGCCACCAGACCGAATGGGCCAAGCTGTTGTTGATCCTGGACCGCCATGTGCAGGTCGACTGGCTGGTGCCGACCGCGCAGCACCTGTTCGACGTGGCTGTGGCGCGCAGCTGGGACGAGGCGCGGGGTGGCCTGTACTACGGTTTCGCGCCGGAGTCGCGCCGGCAGCCGGGCATGGATGGCGCCCCGATCGGTGGCGACAGTTCTGTCTGCGACGACGACAAGTATTTCTGGGTGCAGGCTGAGACGCTGGCGACCGCCGCACTGATGGCCAAGCGTACCGGCGATGACCGCTATTGGCAGTGGTACGAGCGTATCTGGGCGTATTCGTGGGAACACTTCGTCGATCACCGGTACGGCGCCTGGTTCCGCATCCTCGATGCCGACAATCGCAAGTACAGCGACGAAAAGAGCCCGGCCGGCAAGGTGGATTACCACACCATGGGTGCGTGCTACGAAGTGTTGAACGTGGTGCGTTGAGGTTGGCGCGCCGGGCATGGCCCGGCACTGCCGTGAACTGGACTTGCAGGTAGCGCCGGACCATGCCCGGCGGAATAACAGGAGCATCCCGTGCATCGCCTTCCCCTCGTTGTCCGCCTGCTCCTGCTGCTGATCGCGGCGTCCGCCTTCCCGGTCGCTGCCACGCCGCTGCAGGCACAGTGGGAGTTCCGCATGCTGCCCGGCGACGCGCAGGGCGCCGCTCATCCAGGTCTGCAGCAATGGCGGGCGGCGACGGTGCCGGGCAGCGTGCACACCGACCTGCTCGCTCACGAACTGATCCGTGATCCGTATGTCGGCGCACCAGAGGCCGAACTGCAATGGATCGGCCTGGCCGCCTGGGAGTACCGCGCGCGCTTCGACGTGGATGCGGCGACGCTGGCCAAGCCCAATGCCGAGCTGCGCTTCGACGGTCTGGATACCTACGCCGACGTCAGCCTCAACGGCAAGCCGCTGCTGCGTGCGGACAACGCGCACCGGACCTGGCGCGCGCGCGTGAATGGGCGCCTGCGGGCCAGGGACAATGAACTGCAGATCGTGTTCCGTTCGCCGATCCGCACCCTGCTGCCGGGCGTGCAGGCAATGCCGCACAAGATCGCTGGCAACTACCCGTCGCCGTATGGCGATGAGCCGAAGGACGCGATGGTCGGCAACTTCGCGCGCAAGCCGGCCTACCACTTCGGCTGGGACTGGGGTCCGCGCTATGTCACCGCCGGCGTCTGGCGCGGAATCGATCTGCAGGCTTGGGACGCGCACCGCCTGACCGATCTTGCGGTGCGCACGGATGCATTGAGCGCGGAGCAGGCGAAGCTGGCCGTGCTGCTGCAGGTGGAGCAGGGCGCGGCGGCGGGCTCGGCCGTGGTGACTGTGGATGTGCGCGATCCGCAGGGTCGCAGCGTGGCCCAGGTGCAGCGCACGGTGCTGCTGAAGCCCGGCCAGAACAGCATCGAGGTTCCGGTTGAACTGGCCGATCCGCGGCGCTGGTGGCCAGTCGGCTACGGCGCGCAGGACCGCTACACGGTGCAGGCCCGCCTGGACCAAGGTGGCGCGCCGGAGCTGGCGCGCGAGCAGCGCATCGGGCTGCGCACGGTCGAACTGCGCCGCGAGGAAGACCGCAAGGGCGGGCAGGGCTTTGCCTTCGTCATCAACGGCGTGGAGATCTTCGCCAAGGGCGCCAACGTGATTCCGTTCGATGCCTTCCCCGCGCGCGTCGATGCCGCACGCCTGCGCCAGGTGCTGACGGCCGCGCGCGACGCCAACATGAACATGCTGCGCAACTGGGGCGGCGGCTACTACGAGGAGGACGCGTTCTTCGACATCGCCGACGAACTGGGCCTGCTGGTGTGGCAGGACTTCATGTTCGGCGGCGGCATGCAGCCGGGCTACGATCCGGCGTTTCGTGCCAACGTGGTGGCCGAAGCACGCGACAACGTGCGCCGTCTGCGCCACCACCCCAGCATCGTGCTGTGGTGTGGCAACAACGAGGAAGAAACCGCCTGGAAGGACTGGGGCCATGGTCGCGACCTGAAGGCGGCCGACCCGGCGTTTGCAGCGAAGGTCTGGCAGGGCTATGTCGACCTGTTCGGCAACGATCTGCGCGCGGTGGTGGGCGAGGAAGGGCTGGGCGTGCCGTACTGGTCCAGTTCACCGAGCAACGATCTTGACGAAAAGGCCAACGACTCGACCCGCGGCGACAAGCACTACTGGCAGGTCTGGGGCAATCCGGCGCTGCCGGTGCAGGCCTACCTGCGTGAGACGCCGCGCTTCATGTCCGAGTACGGGCTGCAGGCGTGGCCGTCGGTGGCGACGGTGGACCAGATCGCCACCCGCGCCGAGCAGCGCATCGACAGCCCGGTGATCCGTGCGCACCAGAAGTTCATGGCGGGCGAGGGCAACAGCCGCCTGCTGCACTACATCGAGCTGGGCTACGGTACGCCGAAGGACTTCGAGGACTTCGTCTACCTCAGCCAGGTGATGCAGGCCGATGGCATCGCTCTGGCGGCACTGCACCATCGCGCCTCGCGCCCGTACACGATGGGCTCGCTGTACTGGCAGCTCAACGATGTCTGGCCCGGCGCCTCGTGGTCCAGCGTGGACTATTTCGGCCGCTGGAAGGCGCTGCACTTCGCCGCGCGGCGTTTCTTCGCGCCAGTGACGGTGGCAGCGCTGCGCGACGAGGGCAGCACGCGGGTGCGCCTGATCAACGACGGTGCCGCACTGGATGCGCGCTGGCGTCTGCGGGTGATGGACGTGGAGGGGAAGGTGCTGCGTCGTCGCGAGGAAACGGTGACGTTGGCGGCGGCGGGTGTCACCCCGATGGGCGATTTCAGCGATGCGGAGCTGCTGGCCGGTGCCGACCCGATGCGTACGGTGGCGGTGTTCGAGTTGCTGCAGGACGGCAACGTGAGTGCGCGGCAGGTGGTCGGTTTCGTTGAAGCCAAGGACCAGGTGTTGCCGCGGCAGAAACTCAAGGCCACGTTGTCCATCGAAGGGGACCACTATCGTCTGCGGCTGGAAAGCGCGGCGTATGTGCGCGCGGCGTGGATCGACTTCGGCGCGCTGGATGTGCAGGTCGAAGACAACCTGCTGGACCTGCTGCCGGGTGAAACCCGCGATATCGCGGTGCGCGGCCCGGTGGATCTGGTTACCCTGCGCGAAGCGCTGAAGGTGAAGACCCTCAACGACCGTTGAGCAAAAAAGGGGACGGAGGGGATTAAGTCGTTTGTGGCCCATGTGTGCCACAAACGACTTAATCCCCTCCGTCCCCTTTTTCTTGCTTACAGCTGGATCTGCTGGAAATTCTCGACCCGTTCGTGGCCGTTGGCGGCCTGCCCGGTACGCGGCATCGGGTAATCATCCAGGCGATCGATCAGGCGGGTCTGCAGCCCGGCTTCGCGGGCGGCATCCAGTTCTTCCACCACATCGGACAGGAACAGGATCTCGCCGGCCGGTACGCCGATGGCCTGCACGATGCGGCGGTAGCTGTCGGCCTCGCGCTTGCCGCCGACTTCGGTGTCGAACCAGCCCGACACCAGCGGGCTGAGGTCCCCGGCATCGCTGAAGCCGAAGAACAGCTTCTGCGCCGGCACCGAGCCGGAGGAGTACACGTACAGCGGCAGCCCGGAGGCGTGCCAGCCCTTCAGCACCGGCGCTACTTCCGGGTAGAAGTGCGCGGTGTAGTCGCCACGGCGGTAGCCTTCGTCCCAGATCAGTCCCTGCAGCGCCTTCAGTGCGGTGTGCTTGCGGTCCTGGTCGATCCAGCCCTGCAGCGTCTCGGCCACGAGGCTGTCCTGGCAGGCACCGCCGATCTCGGTTGCCACCGCATCCAGCCAGCGGCGGACGTCCGGCTGCTGGCCATGCTCGGCGACAAACGCGGGCAATGCCTTGCGCGCATAGGGGAACAGCACGTTCTTGACGAACGAGATGCTGCTGGTGGTGCCTTCGATATCGGTCAGGATGACGCGGGCTTGCATGGATCAGGACGCCTGGGTGGGTACGTAACGAGGGAACTTCTGCGCGATGTCGGTGCCGGTGAAGTGACCGACCCAGCCATCCGGCTCGGTGAAGAAGCGGATCGCCACGAAGCTGGGTTCCTCGCCCATGTCGAACCAGTGGGTGGTGCCATCGGGCACGGCGATCAGGTCATCCTTCACGCACTCGATCTCATAGACCTTGTCACCCACGTGCAGGGTGAACAGGCCCGAGCCGGCGACGAAGAAGCGCACTTCGTCTTCCTTGTGGAAGTGCTCGTCGAGGAACTTCTTGCGCAGCTCGGCGCGATTCGGGTTGTCCGGGGCGATCGAGGCCACGTCCACGCTCTTGAAGCCGCGCTCGGCGACCAGGCGGTCGATGTCAGCGCGGTAGGCGGCGAATACTTCCTCCTGGCTGGCGCCCGGTGCGACGGGCGCGGTGGCCTGCCAGCGCTCGAAGGTGACGCCGATCTTCTGCAGCTCGGCAGTGATGACCGCGCCGTCCTGGGTGTCCAGCAGCGGCGAATCGGGGCGGGTGTCGTCGTAGATGCGCAGTCGGCTCATGGCGGCAGCTTGAACGTCTCGGGGGGAAGACAGGGTAGCAGGGTGGGTGTAGGGCGCAGATTCCGGATCGGCATCTGCACCTGCGCGCCGGTTCAGCCGCGCAGCCTGCGCAGCTCCAGTTCGCAGTGGAACAGGAACTCGAACGCTTCCAGGTGGCGGCGTGCCTCGGCCATGTCGCGGCCCCAGGCGTACAGGCCGTGGCCATCGATCAGATAGCCCCACAGGTTCTGCCGGTCGAGCAGGTCATCGACCTGCTTCGACAGCACGTTCATGTCCTGGGTGTTGGCGAACACCGGCACATCGATGGCCATTTCGTGGGTACTGTTGCCGGCGAAGGCCTTCAACAGCTCGTAGCCTTCCAGGCGGACATGACCCTGCGGCGCGTACAGGCGCGAGGCGATGGTCTGCACCGGCGAGTGCGTATGCAGCACGCAGCCGACGTCCGGGAAGCGGCGGTACAGCTGGGTGTGCAGCAGGGTCTCGGCGGACGGGCGCAGCGGACGGCCGACGGCCTGGCCGTCGAAGTCCACCACCATGATGTCGTCCTCGATCAGGCGGCCCTTGTCCTTGCCGGACACCGTGATCGCCGCGTGGCGATCGTCCAGGCGGTGGGAGAAGTTGCTGCTGGTGGCCGGGGTCCAGCCGGCATGGGCCAGTTCGCGGACGTTGTCGATCAGCAGCTGGGCCAGTTCGCTCAGGCGCGCGGTGTCGTAGGGGAAGGTGGGGGCGTTCATGCCGACGATTTTACTGGATTCGGCCAACGGCTGAGCCCCTCGTGGCGGGTCGTGTAGAGCGGT
>NZ_JBAWUK010000016.1:0-83531 GCF_037079935.1 Stenotrophomonas maltophilia group sp. Smal12
CGCGAGTACAGCCCCCGGACAACGAATGCCAAAATAGACTCCGCCGCGGCGGGGGCCCTGGGCTGTACCGCGGCGCTGAAACCCCCAAACCCCCCGGGCGAGATCGCGAAGTGTTTGTTGGGGTTGGTGAGCGCAAAAAAGGCCAGTTTGCGGTGTGTAGCGCGGGGGGTTGGCCGGGGCGGTGGGCGACAAATTAAAACCCCAGAAGCCGCGGGGGGGGCCCCCCCCGCCCCCGCCACTACCACCGCATGATCAGAACCCGTAGCGCAGGAAACCACCATCCACGGCGATGCACTCGCCGGTGACATAGCTGGCCGCCGGCAGGCACAGGAAGCCTACCGCGGCAGCCACTTCCTCCGGCTCGCCGATACGACGCATCGGCGTGCGATTGATGACTTCCTCGTAGTAGTCCGGGTCCGACAACGGACCGGACGTGCGCCGCGTGCGGATGTACCAGGGCGCCACCGCGTTGACCCGGATGCCATCCTCCGCCCACTCGACGGCCAGGTTGCGCGTCATCTGGTGCATCGCGGCCTTGGTCATGCCATAGACCACGCCACTGCGCACGTGGGTCAGGCCGGACACGCTGCCGACGTTGACAATGGACGACGACGCATGCCGCGCCAACAGCGGATGCGCGTAGCGCGACAGCTCGAAGGCCGAGAACAGGTTGGTCTCGAAGATCTTGCGCCATTCGTCCTCGGAATACTCCGTGGCCGCCTTGGTGACGTTGCCACCGGCGTTGTTGACCAGGATGTGCAGGCCATCGCTGTGGTCTTCCACCCAGTCCAGGATCTGCCGGCGGTCCTCGTCATCGGAGACATCGGCAGCCAGCGCGTGCACCTGGTGCTGCGGATACACGTCCAGCAGTTCGTCGCGCGCCGTCTCCAGCATATCGATGTCACGGCCCACGATCATCAGGTCGGCACCGAGGCCGGCCAGTTCGTGCGCGATGGCCAGGCCGATGCCGGCGCTGGCGCCCGTAATCAGGGCAGTCTGGCCGTCCAGGCGCCACCGTTGCTGGGTCATGTGTCCTCCGGGGCCGCGCCCGCTGTGTTTCGATGCCGCAAGGATACGCGCTCACGGCAGGGCGTTGCCGGAGATGCGACACTGCGCGAACGCCCACCGCGGAGTACCGCCATGCGCATCCTGATCCTGTTCTTGTCCCTGCTGGCCATCGTGCAGCTGGTGGCCTGCCAGCGTCCGCCGACGCCGAACCCGGAGAAGCCACCGGTACCCAAAGCGATGTCGCATGCGATGCAGGAGCCGCTGGACCGCGCCAAGGGCGCGCAGAAGGCCGTGGATGAAGCCGCCGCACGCGAGCGCAAGGCCGAGGCCGACGCGGCGCGATGACGAGTGGCCTATGGGGTCAGAGCCCTTTGCGAAGCCAAGGGATCAGACCCCATGAACGAGAACGCCCGGCCAAGGCCGGGCGTTTCGCTGTCCAGTAGTTCCACGCCCTGCGTGGATGGCTTCCGTCAGAACCCGCAGAAGCAGTAAGCAAGCGCCTTCACCGGTGCGCCATTGCCCTTCTCGCGGGCCGCGTTCTCGACGAAGCGCAGCTGCGTGTCCACTTCCGGCATCGTGCGTGCCAGCATCATCCGCGCCATGCCCGAATCGGACAGCATCCAGGCACCGGCGCGGCTGCCGGCGAAACCGCTGACGAACTGTGCGAACGGCGTGGCCGCCTTCTCGATGTAGCGCACGCGATAAGCGTCGGCCTTGCCCAGCTTGGCACGGCTGGCAGCGTCGGCCACGGCATCCTTCAGGCCACCGAAGGCATCGACCAGGCCGCGTTCCTTGGCCTGCGCACCGCTCCACACGCGGCCGCGAGCCACCTCGTCCACCGCCTCGACCGGCTTCTTGCGGGCGTCGGCGACGCGGCCGGTGAAGTCGGCGTAGCCCTTGTTGATCACCGACTGGATGACCTGTCCCACGGCCGGGTCCATCGGGCGGGTGACATCGAATGCACCGGCGAAACGGGTGGTGCCGACACCATCGGTGTGCACGCCGATCTTGTCCAGCGCGCGGCTGAAGTTCGGCACCATGCCGAAGATGCCGATCGAACCGGTGATGGTCGACGGATCGGCGTAGATGCGATCGGCATTCATGCTGATCCAGTAGCCACCGGAGGCAGCCAGGTCGCCCATCGACACCACCACCGGCTTGCCGGCAGCCTGCAGCGCCACCACTTCACGGCGGATCTGCTCGGAGGCGAACACCTCGCCGCCCGGCGAATCGACGCGCAGCACCACGGCCTTCACGTTGTCGTCGTCGCGCGCGGCGCGCAACAGCGCTGAGGTCGACTCGCCGCCGATGCGGCCGGCCGGCAGGTCGCCACCGCTGATCTCGCCGGCAGCCACCACCACGGCCACCTGCGGACGCGAGTCCACCGGGTTGCGGCGCGCGTCGAGCAGGGCCAGATAGCGGCCGAAGTCGACGTTGCGGAAACCACCGTCGGCATCTTCGTCGGCCACGCCGCGCTCGATCATCAGATCCTCGAATTCCTCGCGGGTCTTCAGCGCGGTCACCAGCGTCTGCTGCAGCGCGAACTTGGCCAGGTCGCCACCGGCGGCGGCAATGCCTTCCGGCAGCGTGTCGATGCCGGCAGCCAGCTGCGCCGGATCCAGGCGGCGCGCCTTGGCGATGTCGCCCAGATAGCGCTGCCACACATCGTTCATCCAGAACAGGTCGGCTTCCTTGGAGGCCGGCGACGCGGCGTCGAGCACGTACGGTTCGGCCGCGGACTTGTACTCGCCCACCTTGAACAGGTGCACGTCCACGCCCAGCTTGTCCTGCAGGCCGGTGCGGAAGTACTGGCGGTAGCGGCCGAGGCCTTCGAGCACGACCGAACCCATCGGGTCCAGGTAGACCTCGTCGGCCTGCGCGGCCAGCAGGTACTGCGACTGGCCCATGCTCTCGCTGTAGGCCACCAGCTGCTTGCCGGAGGCACGCAGATCCTGCAGCGCGGCGGCCACTTCGCGCAGCGAAGCGAAGCCGGACGGCTGCAGCTTGTCCAGCTCCAGCACCACGCGCTCGATCTTCTTGTCGTCCTTGGCCGACTCGATCACCCGCAGCAGATCGCGCAGCTGGATCTCTTCGGCACCGTTGTCACCCACTGCCTTGGCCAGTGCGCGGCTGACCGGATCGGCACTGAACTGCTCGACCAGGCGGCCCTCCGGCGCGATCACCAGGGTGGTGCGGTCCTGCAGCGACTTGCTGGCACCGGCGCCCATGCCGGCGGCGATGACGAACATCACCAGCAGCAGGAACAGCAGGCCGAAGAACACCAGGTTGAGGATCAACCGGCGGGTGAAGTTCATGACGTCCCACAGCCCGATGAAGAAACTGGCGACGGGGTTGCGACGCGCCGGGGGCAGCGGGGGCACGGGTTGATTCATGGAACGCTCCGGATGGCTTCTTGCCGTGGTACCAGCATAGCCGGTGCCGCGTGATGCGGCATCGGACACAAGTCAGGGGATCGCCCGCCATGGGTCGGCATGGCGGGCAGGAAGATCAGGACAGCGCGGACTGCCCGATGCGCTGGCTGCTGCGGCGCAGGCGCCAGCCCATCAGGATGGCAGCGGCAGTCAGGCCGACGATCAGGCCGATCCACATGCCCTGCGGGCCCATGCCCAGCCCCAGGCCGAGCCCGGCGCCGAGCGGCATGCCCAGGCCCCAGTACGCGAACATGGCGATGAACATCGGCACGCGGGTGTCCTTGAGGCCGCGCAGCGCGCCCGCCGACAGCACCTGGATGCCGTCCGGGAACTGGAAGGTGGCCGCGTACAGCAGCAGGGTCGAGGCCAGGCCGGCCACTGCCAGGTCGTTGGTGTACACACCGACGATGGCATCGTGGCCGAACAGCAGCACCGCCGCTGACAACGTCTGCGTGCCCATGATGATCGCGTAGCCGGCCCAGGCCGCACGCCGCACGCCGAAGCCGTCACCACGGCCGACCGCATGGCCGACGCGCACGGTGGTGGCCTCGGCCACGCCCATCGGGATCATGAAGCACAGCTGCGCGACGTTGATGGCGATCTGGTGTGCCGCCGCTTCATTGGCACCCAGGCGGCCGATCAGCAAGGCAGTGACGATGAACAGGCCGCCTTCCATCAGCACGGTGATGCCGATCGGCAGGCCGGTGCGCAGCAGCTCCCAGATCGCCTTCCAGCGCGGTCCCTCGAAGTGCGAGAACAGCTGCAGATGGGCGAAGCGCTTGGTCCGCCACAGATACAGGGCGAATGCGGTTGCCTGCAGCCACATCATCACCGCCGAAGCGATGCCCAGGCCCTCGGCCCCCAACTCCGGGAAGCCGAGTTTGCCATTGGCCAGCACGTAGCCCATCGGTGCCAGCACCAGCAGGCCACCGAAGCCGAGCAGCATGGTCGGCAACGTCCAGTGCATGCCCTCGCTGAGATAACGCATGCAGAAGTACAGGGTCAGCGCCGGGCCGCCCCAGCGCACCGCATGCAGGAACGCGGTCGCCCCCGGCACGATGTCCGGCGCGATGCCGAAGGCCGGCAGCAGCGGCGGCACCACGGTGAGGAAGGTGAACATGATCAGCCCCAGCCCCAGCGCCAGCCACAGTGCCTGGCGGAACAGCGGGCCGATCTCGCGCTCGCGGCCGGCGCCGTGCAGCTGCGACACCGAAGCGGTGAGCGAGATCAGGGTGCCGATCGGAATCAACATCGGCAGCCACAACAGCGCCGTACCGATGGTGACTGCGGCAAGGGTCGCCGTAGCGTGGTGGCCGGCAATCACGTTGTCGACGAAGGAGATCAGACCGGTGGACACATGGCCCAGCACGAGCGGCAGGGCGAGCAGACCGGTGGCGCCGACTTCCTTGCTGAAGCGCGGCGTGGAGGTTGCAGTAGACATAAGGTGCTTGACGCGAACTGCGGTTGCGCGCGAAGGGCACAGGCACCGGGTTGCGGGCGCTCATCTTACGCGGGCGGCGCCTGCATTCCCATGACATGGCGTGAATGCTGGGTTTCAGCCGCCCCACACAAAAAAGGGGACGGAGGGGATTAAGTCGTATCAGGCCAGTCAGTGCCGAATGCGACTTAATCCCCTCCGTCCCCTTTTCTACTGGCCGGCCTGGCGCTTCAGCCAGCAGTCGCGCTCGGCGGCGGGCACGGCGAGGAAGGCGCTGCGTACCGTGTCGCGTTCCTGCGGCGGCGTGCGCTGCGCGACCAGGGCCAGCTGGGCCAGCTGCGCCGGGTTGAGCTGGCGCAGCACGGCCAGCGCGGTCTCGCGTTGCTCCGGTGGCACGAATCCGAACAGTCCGTGCAGCTTGGGGAATTCCAGGCCCAGCTGCGGGCCCAGCCGCCATCCGTCGCGGAACGCCTGATCCTGCGCCTGGAATTGCTGCCGCATGCGCTGCTGTTGATCGGCCGGCAGCGAATTGAAGCGCGCAGCCGCCTGACGGATGCGCTCGCGCTCTGCTTCCGGCAATGCGCGCCAAGCGGCGTAGTCGGCACGGCGCTGTCGCTGCTGCTGCGTATCCAGCTGGGCGAATTCCGCAGGTGCTGTTGCAGCGGCCGACGCCGGCGTGGCCGGCGAACTGCCCGGAACTGGTGGCGGCAACGGCACACTCAACGGCTGCGGTGCGGCGGACAGCGACAGCGGCAGGGCCAGCAGCAGGCTGGCGAGCACGGACTTATTCATCGGCGGCAGCCGTTTCCAGCGTGGCACTGGCCGGCTCCGGCCGGCTCGGCTTGGCTTGCGATTCATCCACCGGCAGCGGGCCGCCCGCGGCAGTCCACGCGTACAGGTCGGCATCGGCGACCAGCGGGTAGTCGCGGTCTGCCAGCATCGCTGCGTCATCATTGGCTTGCGCCTGGCCCGCGTCCGGTGTGGCGTCGACCTTGCTCGGTGGCAGGGCTTCCACGGTCACCGGACCGGCTTCGCCCACCACGCCCTCCGGCAAGGGTGCATCGCTGCCGAACGAATGTCCCTGCAGGTAGCGCCAACCCAGCGCCGCGGCCAGCAGCACCGCCACGGTCGCCAACAGGATCAGCGGACCGCGCCAGCGCGGCTTGGCACTCGCCCGACGGCGCTTGGCGTTGGCGGCCGCACGCTCGTCCCGCTGCGGTGCGCGCCAGCTGGAGGCCGGTGCTTCATTGTGGGTGGTGGGTGCGGCCGGCTGCTGCAGTTGCTGCAGGCGCGCGGCCGGCAGGTCACGGACACGCGCCTGTACCTGCTCGGCCAACTGGCGCCAGGCCACGGCATCGGGCCGGCCCTGGGCGTCACGCGGGCAGGCATCGGCCAGCAGGTGCTGGTAGCCGGCCTCGTCCTGGTCGAGCACGCGCATGGCGATGCCCTCGTCCAGGCTGCCGCCCACCCGCAGCAGCAGCGCCAGTCGTGGAAGTGGCGGCATCGCGCCCAACGCGGCCAACGACGGCGCCCACTGCCCGCCCGCCGGCTCGCGCAGCGCCTGGCGCTGGCCCAGCAGGGTCCAGAAGCGGGTCGGCCATTGCGCCATCGGCAGGTCGCTGGCGACCGCCGCAAACGCGCGCATCACTGCCACCAGGGTCTGCTCGGCACGCGCGGCATCGCCGCACTGCAGTTCAGCCACCACCAGGGCGCGGCGTTCGACGCCACGCAGGAACGCCGACAGCGCGCCGGCCGCGGTCGAGGAAACAGGGGCGGGCACAGCCGTCATCGGTCACTCCAAAGGTCTGCCGGCATGATAGCGGCAGCCCATCGGCACCCGTAGGACTTGCGCCCACAGGCACTTCGTGCTGCAGGTTGTGCACAGCACCACGCTCCCCGCGCGGGAAATTGCGGCATGCAGCTGAATTCACTCTGTTTCAGCAATGTTTCACACTCAAGTTGTTGATTTTGAATGCCTTTCAAGTGTGGCGATTTTTTGACCAACACAAGCGTGAGCTCGTCGCCATCGGCCTCCTGCGTTCCCGTCGACCGGTAACGCACAACGTTATCCACAGAACATGTGGATAAGACTGAATCTCCAATGGACACCGATATTTAGGTGACATTTATGATTCAACGGTCGTCGCCCGGGCACGTCTGCCCCCTGCCATTCGCGCGTGCATGGCCCGTTACACTGGCCCGATGCTTTCACCCATTCCGACCCTGCAGGTCGCCCTGCCCGTCCCCCTGCCCCGTCTGTTCGACTACCTGTCGCCGGAGGGCGATGGCCCCACGGCCGCGGTCGGCTGCCGCCTGAAGGTGCCGTTCGGCAACCGCGAGCTGGTCGGCGTGGTGGCTGGCCACGGCCAGACCGACGACGGCCAGGGACTGCGCCAGGCGCTGGCCTGGTGCGACCGGCAGCCGCTGCTGCAGGGCGAACTCTGGCAGAGCCTGCAGTGGCTGGCGCGCTACACCCATGCGCCGCTGGGTGAGGTGCTGAGCACCGCCCTGCCCGGACCGCTGCGCCATGGCGAGGCCCTGCCCGACACACATCACTGGGGTTGGCAGCTGACCACCGAAGGCCACGCCCAGCGCGAAAAGCTGCGCGCCGGCAGCCGTCCGCGGCAGCTGGCCGAGCTGCTGGCCGGAGCGATCGTGGATGAGGACGTGCTCGGCGAACGCATGGCCGACTGGCGCACCGCTGCACGCAGCCTGGCCAAGCGCGCGCTGGCCGAGCGCGTGGCGATGACGGTGGCACCGCAGCATGCGCAGCCGCTGCCCGGCCCCACGCTCAACCCGGACCAGGCCGGGGCGGTGGCTGCGATCAACGCTGCCGACGGCTTCCAGCCGTTCCTGCTGGACGGCGTGACCGGCAGCGGCAAGACCGAGGTCTACCTGCAGGCGATCATCCATTGCCTGGCGCAGGGCAGGCAGGCGCTGGTACTGGTGCCGGAAATCGGCCTGACCCCGCAGACCCTGGCACGTTTCCGCGGCCGCCTGGGCATCGCCGTGCACGCCTTGCATTCGGGGTTGAACGACAACGAGCGCGCGCGCGTCTGGGCGGCCGCCTCGCGTGGCGAAGCACGGGTCATCGTCGGCACCCGCTCGGCGGTGTTCACGCCATTGCCGCAGGCTGGCCTGCTGATCGTCGACGAGGAACACGACGGCAGCTACAAGCAACAGGACGGCATCCGTTACCACGCGCGCGATTTCGCCCTGGTCCGGGCCAAGGCACTGGGCATTCCGGTGCTGCTCGGCAGTGCCACCCCTTCGCTGGAAACGCTGCATAACGCCTACGCCGGGCGCTACACGCACCTGCGCCTGAAGCAGCGCGCCGGCGATGCACGGCCACCGCGCGTGCGCATCCTCGATGTACGCAAGCGGCCGCTGCACGATGGCCTCTCGGCCGATGTGCTGGCCGGCATCGGCGAACACCTGCAGCGTGGCCAGCAGGTGCTGGTGTTCAAGAACCGCCGCGGCTATGCACCGGTGCTGCTGTGCCACGACTGCGGCTGGACCGCGCCGTGCCAGCGCTGCGATGCGCCGATGACCGTGCATGGTGGCGGCCGACGCCTGCAGTGCCACCACTGTGGCGCGCGCCAACCGGCGCCGTTGGCATGCCCGGCCTGCGGCAGCCTGGCGCTGCAGCCGCAGGGCATCGGCACCGAACGCCTGGAAGAACACCTCACCGCCGCCTTCGCCGATTTCCCGGTGGTGCGCATCGACCGTGGCACCACCTCACGCCGCGATGCGCTGGAACAGCAGCTGGCGAAACTGGGCGACCAGCCCGGCATCCTGGTCGGCACGCAGATCCTGGCCAAGGGCCACGACCTGCCGAAGCTGACCCTGGTGGTGGTGGTCGGCATCGACGAAGGCCTGTTCTCCGCTGACTTCCGCGCCAGTGAGAAACTCGCGCAGCAGCTGATCCAGGTGGCCGGTCGCGCCGGGCGTGCACGTGACCCCGGCGAGGTCTGGCTGCAGACCCATCACCCGGGTCACCCGCTGCTGGAAACCCTGGTGAGCGGTGGCTACCACCCGTTCGCGCAGGCCGAGTTGAACCAGCGGCAAGCCGCAGGGTTCCCCCCGTTCGCGCACCTGGCGTTGATGCGCGCCGAAGCGCAGCAGGTGGAGCATGCCAATGCGTTCCTGCTGGCTGCGCGGCAGCTGCTGGGCGAGCAGAACGGGGTGGAGGCGTACGGCCCGATGCCGGCGCCGATGCCGCGGCGCGCGGGCTACCAGCGCACACAGCTGCTGCTGTCGGCGCCGCAGCGGCCACCCTTGCATGGCGTGCTCGCGCAGCTGGTGCCGCAGCTTTATGCGCTGCCGGAAGCGCGCAAGGTGCGCTGGTCGCTGGATGTGGATCCAACGGACCTGTATTGATCCCGTAGAGCACTGCCGAGCATGGCTCGGCACTACCTTAGAGCCGAGCCGTGCTCGGCTGCGTTTCAGTACCGGGCAGTGCTTACGTCAGCGGCGACATCACGCCGCGCTGGTAGGCCGGCCGCTCGCGCAGGCGCGCATACCAATCCGCCAGGTGCGGAAGCTCCGGTCGCTGGATCGGCAGTTCGAACCAGGCATAGACCAGCGAGCCCAGCGGGATGTCGCCCATCGCGAACGTCTCGCCCGACAGCCACGGCTGCCTGGCCAGGGTGGCGTCGGCCATCGCCAGGTAGTCACCGGCGCGCACGATGGCGGCATTGATCCGCGCTTCGTCGCGGTCGGCCGGCGCGGTGCGCATGATGCCCCAGACCAGGTCGCTGTACAGCGGCGCCATCCGCGAAGTGCTCCAGTCCATCCACTTCTCGGCCTGGGCGCGTTCCATCGGGTCCTCGGCGTACAGGGTGCCCAGCGCGTAGCGGGCGCTCAGGTAGCGCACGATGGCGTTCGATTCCCACAGCGGCAGGCCGTGGTCTTCGATCACCGGCACCAGGCCGTTGGGATTCATCGCCTGGTACTCCGGCGTCTGCGTGCCGCCGTGGCTGCCACCGACCTCGATGGATTCGTACGGCAGGCCGATTTCCTCAGCACACCACAGCACCTTGCGGACGTTGCTGGAATTGCGGCGGCCCCAGATCTTCAACATGCGGGTTTCCTTTGCTGGCAATGCGAGCGGCAACGATACGCCTGATCGTTACGGGTGTGTGCGTGCCGGATGCGGGATCTTGCGTCTGTAGCATGCCGGCCAGCGGCCGGCACTACCGGTTCTTTTGCCGGCACTACCGGTTCTTTTTTGGCAGCGCGCGCACGTAGGAGGACTTGCCATCCTTCTTCAGCTCGAACAGGCCGATCGCCGCCAGCAGGTCGCTGAGCTTGCCGTAGCCATAGTTGCGCGGATCGAACGAAGCCTGGTTGCCGATCTGGCTGCCGACCGGGCCGAGGTGCGACCAGCCATCCTCACCCTCGGCCGCGGACACCGCACGGCGCAGCATCTTCACCAGCCGGGTGTCACTGCGCATTTCCGCACCGCTCTTGCGTGGCCGGGCATCGTCGTTGGCCACCGGCTCGTTCGAGGCCTGCTCGCTGGACGCCTGTTCGGCATCCGGCACGCTGGCATGGGTCTGGCCCAGTGCCTCCAGGTAGGTGAACTTCGAGCACGCATTGACGAATGGCTCGGGCGTCTTCTTCTCGCCGAAGCCATATACCTTCACGCCATCGGTCAGCAGGCGCATCACCATCGGGGTGAAGTCCGCATCGCTGGAGACGATGGCGAAGCCATCAAGGTTGCGCGCGTACAGCAGGTCCATGGCATCGATCACCATCGCCATGTCCGAAGCGTTCTTGCCCTTGCTGTAGGCGAACTGCTGGATCGGGCGGATCGCATACTCATGCAGCACCGCTTCCCACCCCTTCAGTCGCGGGCTCTTCCAGTTGCCGTAGGCACGGCGCACGTTGGCCACGCCGTAGCGGGCGACTTCCGCCAGGACCTCGTCGATCTTCGAGGCCGGCGCATTGTCGGCGTCGATCAACAGGGCGATGCGCTTTTCCGGTTCGCTCATGGGCTCCTCACGGGCCGTTGCCTGAACCCGAGTATCGCCGATCCGGGCCGGCGCTGACGTGACAGGTGGCCGCCGTGCGAAGATGCCAGGCGCTTCCCCCGATGCCCCCACTGGAGTGAGTCGATGAGTCGCGAACGCGTTCCCCACCTGGTCGTTGTCGGCGGCGGTTTTGCCGGTCTCTGGGCCACCCGTGCCCTGGCCCGCGAGCGCATACGCATCACCCTGGTCGATCGCCGCAACCATCACCTGTTCCAGCCGCTGTTGTACCAGGTGGCCACCGCCGGCCTGTCCGCGCCGGATATCGCCGCACCGCTGCGCCACATCCTCGGCCACCAGCGCAATGTGGAAGTCCGCCTCGGCGAAGTGGTGGCCATCGACAAGCAGGCGCGGCAGATCCGCATGGCCGATGGCAGCACGCTGGACTACGACAGCCTGCTGCTGGCCACCGGCGCCACCCACGCCTACTTCGGCAACGATCAGTGGGCCGATGATGCGCCCGGCCTGAAGACGCTGGACGATGCCATCGCGCTGCGCCGCAAGCTGCTGCTGGCGTTCGAACGCGCCGAGGCTGAACCGGATCCGGCGAAGAAGGCGGCGTGGCTGAGTTTCGCCATCGTCGGTGGTGGTCCCACCGGTGTCGAACTGGCCGGCACCCTGGCCGAGATCGCGCGCCACACGCTGCGCAACGAATTCCGCCACATCGACCCGGCCAGCGCCAGGGTGCGGCTGGTCGAGGCTGGGCCGCGCGTGCTGTCCTCGTTCCCGGATGTGCTTTCGCTGAAGGCGCGCCGCCAACTGGAAAAGCTGGGCGTGGAAGTGCTGACCGGAACCCCGGTGAGCGACATCGACAGCCAGGGCTTCAAGCTCGGCGAACAGTTCATACCGGCGCGCACCGTGGTCTGGGCCGCCGGCGTGGCCGCTTCACCGCTGGCGCGCACGCTGGACGTGCCACTGGACCGCGCCGGACGCGTGCCGGTGCAACCGGACCTGACCCTGCCCGATCACCCGGAGCTGTTCGTGGCCGGCGACCTGGCCGCACTGAGCCAGGCCGACGGCAAGCCGGTTCCCGGTGTGGCACCGGCCGCCAAGCAGATGGGCAAGTACGTGGCCGAGGTGATCCGCGCACGGCTGCACGGCAAGCCCGAGCCCGGTCCGTTCAAGTACGCCGACTACGGCAACCTCGCCACCATCGGCCGCATGGCCGCGATCGTGCACCTGGGCCGCCTGCAGTTGTCGGGTGTGCTGGCGTGGTGGTTCTGGCTGGCCGCGCATGTGTTCTTCCTGATCGGCTTCCGCAACCGCATCGTGGTGCTGCTGAACTGGGCGGTCGCGTACTGGAGCTACCAGCGCAGTGCGCGCATCATCTTCGGTGATGACCGCGACGACCGGCGGCCAAGGCGGTAGGGCTGCACGCAACGGGGTCGGATCCCTTTCCGCAGGAAAGGGCTCTGACCTCGTCAACACCCTCCACGCATGGCGTGGATCTACTGGTTCATCGGGCCACCGGACACCCGCCGTTTCGACCAGGTCCGGCAGAAGTCCTCCTTCCTCGCGGTGTCGGCAATCTGCGCGGTACTCCAATGCCGGGTGATCCAGATCGTCAATGCGGTACTGCTGAGATGCCAGCGCAGCATGCCGCGCTGCGGTTGCCGCCACAGGTGGCGCCGGGCAATCCAGAAGGCCTCCCGCTCCACTTCGGGCATCTTCTTCATTCCGTCCTTGTCAAAAGACTCAGCGGTGAAGTGCCAGGGATTCATCGGTTGGAATCCCGCCCGTGGTTCGCTGCTGCACGCTGCCACACCACTGGGCGCGCGTTCGGCCGGCTTCGGCCGACCGCCTGCCAATGCCAGCCCGAGCAGGTACAGCAGGCCAGGCAACAGCGCGATGCCGGCGACCAGCACGACGACAGAGATCCATGCTTTGCCGGCGGCACGCATCGCTCACTGTGCCTTCGGCTTTGGATACCACAACGCGTTGACGATGACCCAGCGCTGGTCGAAGCGCCCCATATGGAAGTAATCGACGAACCACGGGGTCTCCAGCCGCACCGAGGCCGCGTTGCCGGTCACGTCCAGCACCGTGCAGCGACGATCCCATTGATCCTTCGGGGTCTTCAACGCGCCCTGCTTCGTCAGCAAGACCAGTTCTTCCTTCGACATCCGGCGCAGGCCCAGGCGTTCGTCGGGTGTATCGCCGAGCACAGCGCGCTCGGCCAGGTCCGGGTGCAGGGAACGGGCGACGCGCTGTGGGTCCGCCTCCAGCTGGCCATAGACGTAGTCATGGCAGGTGGCTTCGATGGCCGCGAGGGTGGCCGGGTCGGCGGCAGGGCTCGTTGCTGCGGAAAGAGCGAACAGCAGGGCGATCGTCGACATCCGGGTCTCCAGCTCTGGGCGCGGGGCGATCATCGCATGGGCCGGGTAGCCCATCCACGCACGGCGTGGATCTACTGTAGAGCCGAGCCCATGCTCGGCTTCACCATCAGGCAGCAGCAACAACAGCCGAGCGTGGGCTCGGCTCTACAAGAGCGCCTGCAGCCAGGCCAGCTTGCGTTCGCGGGGCTGCTGCTTGAGTTGCCACTCGGCGCGTGAGGCGGCGGCCCGGTCCGGGTATTCGCGCACGGCCAGCACGCGCAGCGGTGGCCGGGCCCGGGTGTAGCGCGCGCCCTTGCCGGCCTGGTGGGCGGCGAAACGCGCGTCCACGTCGGTGCTGATGCCGGCGTAATAGCTGCCATCGCGGCATTCGAGCAGGTACAGGAACCACGGGCGGGCGGAAGGGGCCATGCCTGGATTATGCCGTGCTGCACTGCAGCGGATATACTGGCGCCCGAATGCAGGAGAGAGGCGCCGCGCTGGCGCCCGCCGAAGGCGCAGGCTCCCATGATCGCTCAGGCCGGTGGGCTGGAATCCCACCAACCATGCATTCGACTCGCCGAGCTGGAGAGAGGTCACCGGGCATGCCCGGGACGATCCGCCGAAGGGGCACGCGGCCAACACCGCTGAACTCTCAGGCAAAAGGACAGCGGGAGCGGCACCGGTCATCGTCATCCCGTCATTGCGCAGGCAGTGGTGGCAGTTGCGCATGGCCGGCCCCACCGCGCCCGGAGCCTGTTCCATGCTGCTGTCCATCATCTACCTGATTGCCATTTCCGCCGAAGCCATGACCGGTGCACTGTCTGCCGGCCGCCGCCGCATGGACCTGTTCGGTGTGGTCATGATCGCCTGTGTCACTGCCCTCGGTGGTGGATCACTGCGCGACATCCTGCTCGGCCACTACCCGCTGGGCTGGGTGAAGCATCCCGAGTACCTGGGGTTCACCGTATGCGCGGCGCTGATCGCCACTTGGGTGGCACGCTGGATGCACCACTTCCGCCGCACCTTCCTGGTACTCGACGGACTGGGCCTGATCGCCTTCACCCTGATCGGCTGCTCGATCGCGCGGGAAGCCGGCCATGCGATGCCGATCGTGCTGATCGCCGGCATGCTGACCGGGGCGTTCGGCGGCGTGCTGCGCGACATCCTCTGCAACGAGGTGCCGCTGATCTTCCAGAAGGAGCTGTACGCGATCATCGCGCTGCTGACCGGCGCGGCGTATCTGTTGCTGCTGCAGTGGGGCGTGGCCGACGCCACCGCGATCCTGTGCTGCCTCGGCGGCGGCTTCGCGCTGCGCCTGATGGCGATCCACTACCGCTGGGAAATGCCGAAGTTCGTGTACCACGACGAAGTGCATTGAGGTTCGCGTTCGCCTGGGGTTCCATGCTGGGCGCGGATCGACTGCACCACCCCGGCGATGTACCTGGCGCTGTCGCTCATGCGCAGCGCCAGGCGCATCGCCGGTGCAGATGGGCCGGTCTCCAACTCCGGCCGGCCCTGATCGCGGCCGCACCCCCGCAGGCGCTGGCCGCCATCCACACACGTGCCGCCATCAGGCGGCTTCATTCACGCCGCTTCGGACACCTTCACTTCACGACGGGCACGCACGGCCGCAGCCAGTCGCTCCAGCACGGTCACGGTGGTGTCCCAGTCGATGCAGCCATCGGTGATGCTCTGCCCGTAGACCAGCGGCTGGCCTTCCACCAGTTCCTGGCGGCCCCCGACCAGATGGCTCTCGATCATCACGCCCACGATGCGCTGTTCGCCGTCTTCCATCTGAGCGGCGATGTCGTCGATCACCTTCGGCTGGTTCTCGGGGTTCTTCAGGCTGTTGGCATGGCTGGCATCGATCATCAGGCGCGCCGGCAGCTTGGCCTTGGCCAGCACCTGGCAGGCCTCAGCCACGCTGCCAGCGTCGTAGTTCGGTTGCTTGCCACCGCGCAGGATCACATGGCAATCCGGGTTGCCGGTGGTCGACACGATGGCAGTGCCGCCCTGCTTGGTGACCGACAGGAAATGATGCGGGTTGGATGCCGCACCCACCGCGTCGGCGGCGATCTTCACGTTGCCATCGGTGCCGTTCTTGAAGCCGACGGGGCACGACAGCCCCGAAGCCAGCTCGCGATGCACCTGGCTTTCGGTGGTGCGTGCGCCGATCGCGCCCCATGCCACCAGGTCGGCGATGTACTGCGGCGAGATCACATCGAGGAATTCAACACCGGCCGGCAGGCCGAGCTTGTTGATGTCGCGCAGGAGGCCACGGGCGACGCGCAGGCCCTTGTCGATCCTGAAGCTGCCGTCCAGGTCCGGGTCGTTGATCAGGCCCTTCCAGCCCACCGTGGTGCGCGGCTTCTCGAAGTACACGCGCATGACGATTTCCAGCTCGCCAGCCAGCGCGTCGCGCAGCGGCTTCAGGCGCTGGGCGTACTCGATGGCGGCCTTCGGGTCGTGGATCGAGCACGGGCCCACCACCACCGCCAGGCGGTCGTCACGGCCGTGCAGGATCTGGTGCAGGGCCGCGCGCGAGGCGCTGACGGTGTCGGAAGCCTCATCGTCACAGGGCAGCATCGCCAGCAGCTGGGCGGGCGGTGTCAGCGGTTCGATGGTGCGGATACGCAGGTCGTCGGTGTGCGGGGGCATTGCAGGAGATCTCCGGAACGTTGGGGGTCCCCAGCGTGGCGGCATGAAAAAAGCCGCCAGGTTCGCTGGCGGCTTTCGGGAATGCGTCTGAAGCTTTCTTCAGGGTGAGCGCAGTCCTTCCTCCGCCAGTGGCTTCGGAAAGTAATACCAGTAAAAGCGGGTGGCGGCTGCGTTCATGGGATCTATTGATAGCACAGCTTTTGCGCAGTGCAAAATGTTTCATCCGCAACTGGGCGCGCGGTTCAGTGATGCGCCTGACCGCGCAGCCCACGCGGTGGCCGCCGTGCAAGGTCGCTCATCTTCCATGCACTTCCACGTCCAGCAGCAGGCCTTCGTGGATGTCGGCCCAGCGCTCCAGCACGCGGTCCAGCTCCTGCCGGGCCTCGTCCAGCTGCTCGGGATTGAGCAGGGAACGGATGGTGTAGAGATCGGACACCAGCCGGCGCAGTACCGCTTCCGGGATGGCCACCGAGGGCCCTTCCATCTGCGGCAGCTGCAGTGCCGGCGTATCGCCCTGCGGGCCGTACAGCGTTACCTGGAGCGTGCTCTGCATGATCAACTTCCCTGCGGATGGACATGGGCAATGTCCTGTTTACCGCGTCCGGGTGACAGACGCATGTGCCATGCGCCTCCGGAGGCGCTGTTACAAGGTGGCCAGAGCGGTGTAGAGCTCGATGAGGGTGTAGGACATGGAAGGCCTTCCTTGAGGTTGATGAGGTTGCCGGCCAGCGGCCGGCACTACCGCAACGAGCGCATGGCGCGTTTGCGGATGTAGGCATTGGCATCGCCAGGGTGCTGCTGTTGCCATCGTGCGCACAGCTCACGCAGCCACTGCGGTTGAGTCTTGCCGGCATCGTTGAGCCAGTTCCCGACCGAGTCCTGCACGTAGCGCTCCGGGTCGTTGGCCATTGCTTCCAGCATCGGCAACGCGAGTTCTGGATGCTGCTTGAACAGCGCGATATGCGTGGACCACACGCCTCGTGGGCGCAGCGCTTCGCAGGCGAAGCGGCGCAGGTAAGGCGATGCTTCCTGCGTCCACACCTGCAGGTACTCAAGCGCCTGCAACGGTGCGGCAACGATGTCGCTGCGCAGCGCCAGCCATGCCCATTCGCGCACGCCGAAGTGCGGGTCGTCAGCCAGCGGACGCATCGCCCGCAGCTTGGCCGGCAGCGCCGCGCCGGCATCGCTGCCAATCAGGTAGCAGGCCCAGCCACGCACGGTGTCTGATACGTGTGCCTGCCAGTGCGCGGGATCACCCTGGCCGGCTTCGTGCAGCAACCGCGCCGCCAGCGCCATGCGCTGGGTGATGCCCTTGCCGGAGGCGTCGCGCATACGTTGCAGCGCTTCCGGCTCGAGCACAGGTGCCACCCCCTGCAACAGCGCGGCGAAATCCACTGCCAGGCATTCGGCCAGATGCGTGGCAGCGGCACCACCGCTGTTGAGTGCACGCAGCCGTTCCGCGGGAATGGGCGTGCTCATGCGGCGGCTTCCCGCCCGGTGTCCGTGTGCTGCCAGACCTTGTGCAGCAGTTGTGACAGCTGCTGCCGTTCATCAGCATCCAGGCCGTTGAACAGGCCGCTGATCCATTGAGTATGCCGCTCGAACAGCGACTCGGCCAAACGCTTGCCCGGTGCGGTCAACACGATCTGCAGACGACGGCCATCCTCGTCATCGCTGCGACGCTGCAGCAGGCCTTCGCGCTGCAGGCCATCGAGCAGGCCGCTGATGGTGGCCCGGGTCACGCCAGCGCGCTCGGCCAGCGCGTGCGGCGCCAGTGCGCCGCAGGCCCCGTGCAGCAGGAACAGCACGATGAAGCGACCCTCGCTGAGCCCGTGCAATGCCAACCGTGCAGCGCAGTCGCGATCGATCGACGAGGACAACGAGAGCAGCTGGAAGCACAGGCGCAGCTGCGCGATGTTGGCGTGGCCGCGCCGCTGCGCTTCCTCCAGCAACGCCTGATGCTTGGCTTCGATCATCCTTTCCTCACCTCATGATTAGGCGCCTAATCATATGGAGGAGCGGCCAGTGGAAGCAAATCGGAGTTGACTCAGGAAGTGCGCCCCAGCAGCAGCCGCGCGATCAGCCCCCCGCCCTCGCGGTGCAACAGCTGAAGTTCGCCCGCGTGGCGCTTCGCCACGTTGGTAGCCACGGCCAGTCCAAGTCCGGCGCCCCCGGTGGCGCGGCTACGCGAGCCCTCGCTGCGCTGGAACGGTTGCAGCAGGCGTGCGCGATCGATCTCGGCGATGCCAGGGCCGCGGTCCATCACGTCCAGCTGCACTCCATCACCCGCCGTGGCGACCCACAGCTCCACGTCGCCCGCGTAGCGCTCGGCGTTGTCGATGAGGTTGTCGACCGCGCGCCGGAGCAGCAGCGCATCGCCATGCCACGGCAACGTATCCGGGCCCTGAAGGGAAATGTCGACCCCGCGCAGCAGCGCCGCCTGCACGCAGTCCTCCAGCAGCGCTGAAAGATCCAGCATCCGCATCTGCAACGGCTGCAGCTCACCGCGTGCGTAGTCGAGCACCTGCTCGATCATCGTATCCATGCGCTCGATGTCTGCCACCATCCTGGCGGCCTGTGGCGCGGGAGCGAACTCCGCGCGCAGGCGCAGGCCGGTCAAGGGCGTGCGCAGGTCATGCGCCACGGCCGCCAGCATATGCGTCATGTCCCGTGCCTGGGCGCGCAGACGTTCGCGACCGGTGCTGATCGCTGTGGCCAGTACCTGCACTTCGCGTGGACCGTCATCAGGCAACGGCGTTTCGGCCTGCAGGTCGACCCGTGCGCTGGCTTCAGCCAGGCGTCGCAGCGGGCGCCCCAACCGGATCGACGCCCACGCCGCCAGAGGGGCCAGCAGGATCGCACCGCCCAGCAGGGCGAGCATCACCTGGCGGCGCCAGGCCGCCAGGTCACTGTGGTCGCTGCCGACCACCCGCCATCGGCCATCGGCTTGCCGCATCCCCAGTTCGAACGGCGGCCACTGCATGGCGGTCAGCAACGCGGCCTGCGATTTCAGCACGCCAGCACGAGCGGAGGCGTCCAGTACCGCGCCACCCTCGATGACCTGCACATCGGGCGCCCTGCCCTGCCCCGTCCACACCAGGCGTACATTTCTGGCCGGCAGGTCCATCTGCAGCGCCGCCAACTGGGTGAGCCAGTCACTGGCGCTGCCCCGGGGTGGCGCGTCCTGCGTCGACATATGCAATCCCAGTGGCGCCGGCGCCTGTTCCCCACGCAGCACCTGCATCGCATGGTCCAGCCGCATCGGTGGCGGCGCGGGCCGGGGCATCCACCCCACTACCGCCACGCTGACCAGGGTTGCCAGCAGCAGGCTGGCCAAGGCCAGCATCGCGATCCAGCGGGTGGTTGACCACCGGCTGCTCACAACACCCCTACCTCCGCGTTGAAGCGGTACCCTTCGCCACGCAGTGTCTGCACAAGGGCTTCAGCGCCGGACGCGGCCTGCCCGAGCTTGCGGCGCAGGCGGCTGATCGCAAGATCGACGGCACGGTCCACGCTGTCGCTGGCTTCGCCGCGACTCAACTGCAGCAGCTGTTCGCGCGCCAGCACCCGCCCGGGACGTTCAGCCAGTGCCAGCAGCAGGGAGAATTCACCGCGGCTCAGCACCAGTTCGGCGCCATCCGGCGCGAACAGGCGACGCTGGTCAGGCAGCAATCGCCAGCCATCAAACCGCAGCTCGCTGGCCACCTGTGCGCGCAGCTTGTCCTGCCTGCGCAGCAGCGCGCGTACCCGCGCCAACAGCTCGCGCGGGTCAAACGGCTTGGCCAGGTAGTCGTCCGCGCCCATCTCCAGGCCGATCACGCGATCCGGCGCGGCCCCCATCGCCGACAGCATCAGGATCGGGATCGCCCGCGCCTGCAGCCGGCGGCATACCGACAGGCCATCCTCACCGGGCATCATCCAGTCGAGGATGATCAGGTCAGGACGTTCAACCTGCAGCAACACGTCCAGCGCTGTTGCATCCGCCGCCACACGCACCTGGTAGCCGTGCAGCAGCAGGTGGTCGGCGATGGCGTCACGAATGCTGGCATCGTCATCGACGACGATGACGCGGATGGGAGTGTTCATTGCCTCAGTATCCCGCACCTGTGTATCAGGACGGTATCAATGCCGATATCGCGGTGATACGCCGCTGCGCGCCAATGGCCGCCCACGATCACTGCGGAGTCTCCCCTTGCGCCTGTTCCTGCTGCCCCTGTTCGCCATCCCCTTGCCGGCGCTCGCCTCCGATGCCGCCGAGCACGTCCTGCCGATGTGGATGCAGGGCGGTCATCCGGCAGTGGCCGTCTCGCTGGACGGGCGTTCAGAGCCGCTGCGCTTCGTGGTCGACAGTGCCGCCGGGGCAACCCTGGTCGATGCACGCGTAGTGCGGCGCTACGGTTTGCAGGATGCGGAAGCGGCAGTGTCGCAGGCCCAAGGCGCGAGCGCGAAGGCGGCGCAGTTGCAGCGCATGCGCAGCACAGCGTGGCAGCTGGGCAGCTGGCAATTGAAGGCCAGCGGCATGCAGGTCGACCTGTCATCGCTGGCGAAGGGCGATGATCCGGCCATTGACGGCTTGATCGGCAACGACCTGACCGGGCGCTGGGACACCCGTTGGGACTTCGGCCGCAATCAACTGGCGCTGTGGACACCCGGCGGCTTGGACCTGGAAGGGCCGGGTTGCCAACCCAATGCGCTGCCCGGCCGCGATGACGGCCTGCGCCAGTTCGGCTTCATCTCGCTTGCCTTGGGTACGCCCGGCGTGGATGCCATCGCCGTGGTCGACACCGGTGCCGCGCAGACCGTCCTCAACGCCGAAGCAGCCCGCGCACTGGGCCTGCGCACCGACGGCAGCGATGCTCGGGTGCGTGCACGTGAAGAGGGCACCGAGGGGCTGGGTGGCGGTGCACAGGCAACCTGGCTGTACACCCTGCCCGGCATGACCGGCGGCAACTGGCAGCACCCGCCGATGGAGGTCCGGATCAGCGAACTGCCGGTGTTCAGGGCGATCGGCCTGGAGGCGCGACCGGCCTTGATCCTCGGTGCCGACGCGATGCGCGGTGGCCAGGTGGACATCGGTGCGGGTGCCGCGCGGATCTGCCTGCACCGACCCGGCTGACATCCGGCGCATGACGGCGGGAGCTGGCAGGCGTAGCATCGCGCCACGTCCCGCCAGGAGTTCCACGCATGCGCCGTGCTGTCCTGCTGTTGCTGACGCTGCTCCCGCCGGCCGTGCTGGCCGCGCCGCCGCTACCCTCGCCCGCGCGCATCGATGCCGAAGCACAGCGGCTGATGCAGGCGGCGCATGCGCGCGGGATGGCGCTGGCGGTGATCGATGGCGGCAAGGTGGTACACGTGGCCGCCTACGGCGAACGCAACGCCGCAGGCGAGCCGCTGCGCACCGATACCGTGATGTACGCCGCCTCGCTGACCAAGATGGCGTTCGGCCACCTGGTCGCACAGCTTGCCCAGGACGCGCGGATCGAGCTGGACGCCAGCATCGCCACGGCGCTGGACAAGCCGCTGCCGGACTACCCGCCGGAGCCGAAGAAGTACGCCGACTACAGCGTACTGGCCGATGATGCGCGCTGGCGCCAGCTCACTCCGCGCTTGCTGCTCAACCATTCCAGTGGCTTCGCCAACTTCGGGTTCCTGGAACCCGATGGCCGCCTGAAGTTCCACTTCGATCCGGGCAGTCGTTATGGGTATTCCGGCGAAGGGCTGATCCTGTTGCAGTTCGTGATCGAGCGTGGACGGCTTGGCCAGGACGTGGGTGCATTGATGCAGCGGCAGGTATTCGACCGCTTCGGCATGGTCCGCACCAGCATGATGTGGCGTGAGGATTTCGCCGCCAACCTGGCCGATGGCTGGACAGCGGAAGGCACGGTCGAGCCGCACGATGAACGCAGCCGCGTGCGTGCGGCCGGTTCGATGGATACCACCATCGCCGACATGGCGCGCTTCGCCGCCGGCTATGTCCGCGGCGATGGGCTGTCGCCTGCAATGCGCAGGGAACTGGTGCGGCCGCAGCTGCCGATCACCACCGCCAGCCAGTTCCCCACGCTGCAGCCGGAGCTGCCCGTGGCGCAGCAACGCAAGGATCTGGCCGCGGGCCTGGGCGTGGTGACGTTCCGCGGCCCGCAGGGCGCAGGCTTCTACAAGGGCGGCCACGACGATGCGGTCGGCAACACGCTGGTGTGCATCGAACGGTATAAACGCTGCGTGGTGATTCTGGGCAACGATGTACGGGCGGAAGCTGCGTTCCCGGCACTGGTGGCATTCGTACTGGGCGATACCGGCGTGCCGTGGCAGTGGGAGTATGGTGCGGCGAAGGCATTCGTCGAATGAGGGTGCGATGACGCCTGCATGGCGAACGCGGCTGGGAGAGGAGCATCCACGCCAAGCGTGGATGGCACTCTTCAACGCGCCTGCTCGAAGAACATCAGGTATACCAGCCGGCCATTCTCCGGTCGATCACCGAACGCTGGCCCGGCGGTGTGCCAGAACCAGGGCCGCAGCAGCACCAGCCGGTTGAAGCGCATCGGAATGCGCATGGTCATTTCCCACTGGCTGTCGTCGTTGCTGTCGCGCTCGATGATGTCGCGATGCATGTCGCCGCCGTTGGCGTAGCCCAATGCGGCCAGCTCCGCCGCGTCCAGGGCCATGCGCTCGGTGCCGGTACGGCGATGGCGGAAGAACTCGGTGCCGCCCTCGCAGTGCTCCGGTGCACTCAGGTAGAGAATGCCCGACCAGTGCGAGTGGTCGGCGTGTACCTTGGCGCGGCCGATGTCGCCGGCGAGGGTAAGGCGGAACTTGCCGTGCGACTGCAGCGGGTTGACCGGCCGCAGCGGTTCGTTGACCAGTCGCGAGACCGCACCGGACAGTCCCTCCAACTCCAGCCGCTGCTGTGAATTGCGGCCGGGGAATGCGCCCTCCTGGACGGGATAGTCCAGGCCCAGTGCCGCCTGGCGCAACCCCTGCGCATCGGCGGGAGAAAGGAAGTCGTCAACGACGATGAACGAGGTAGGCATGGTTACCGAGCGTAGCGATGCACTGCGGCGACGGCAACCGGGCAACGAAAAACCCCGCCTTGCGGCGGGGTTCTTCTTTACATCACATCGGGAAGGCGTGCCGACCGAGGCCGGCAACGAACGCCGGAGGCGTGGACTTAGAAGTCCATGCCGCCCATGCCGCCCATGCCGCCCATGCCACCAGCGCCGCCCATGGCCGGCTCGTCCTTCTTCGGAGCTTCGGCAACCATGGCTTCGGTGGTGATCATCAGGCCGGCGATCGAGGCCGCGTTCTGCAGGGCCGAACGGGTCACCTTGGTCGGGTCCAGGATGCCGAACTGCAGCATGTCGCCGAACTCGCCGGTGGCCGCGTTGTAGCCGAAGCTGCCGGTGCCTTCCTTGACCTTGTTGATGATGACCGACGGCTCGTCGCCAGCGTTGGCCACGATCTCGCGCAGCGGGGCTTCCATCGCACGCAGGGCGATCTGGATGCCGTGGTTCTGGTCTTCGTTGGCACCCTTCAGGCCGGCCAGCGCGGTGATCGCGCGGACCAGGGCAACGCCGCCGCCCGGGACCACGCCTTCTTCAACGGCTGCACGGGTGGCGTGCAGGGCGTCGTCGACGCGATCCTTCTTTTCCTTCATTTCGATTTCGGTCGAGGCGCCGACCTTGATCACCGCAACGCCGCCGGCCAGCTTGGCCACGCGTTCCTGCAGCTTCTCGCGATCGTAATCCGAGGAGGTGTCCTGGATCTGGGTCTTGATCTGCGCCACGCGTGCATCAACGTTGGCCTTGTCGCCGACGCCGTCGATGATGGTGGTGTTCTCCTTGGAGACCTGCACCTTCTTGGCGCGGCCCAGGTCCTTGATGGTGGCCTTTTCCAGCGACAGGCCGACTTCTTCGGAGATCACGGTGCCGCCGGTCAGCACGGCCATGTCTTCCAGCATCGCCTTGCGACGGTCGCCGAAGCCCGGGGCCTTGACGGCCACGACCTTGACGATGCCACGGATGGTGTTGACCACCAGGGTCGCCAGCGCTTCGCCTTCAACTTCCTCGGCCACGATCAGCAGCGGCTTGCCGGCCTTGGCGACGCCTTCCAGCACCGGCAGCAGGTCACGGACGTTGGAGATCTTCTTGTCGTGCAGCAGGATGAACGGGTCATCCAGGTCAGCGGTCTGCGACTGCTGGTTGTTGATGAAGTACGGCGACAGGTAGCCGCGGTCGAACTGCATGCCCTTGACCACGTCCAGCTCGTTGTCCAGGCCCGAGCCTTCTTCAACGGTGATGACGCCTTCCTTGCCGACTTCCTTCATCGCGTCAGCGATGATCTGGCCGATCGACTCATCCGAGTTGGCCGAGATGGTACCGACCTGGGCAATCGCCTTGTCGTCGGCGGTCGGCTTGGAGATGTTCTTCAGCTCGGCGACGGCAGCCGAAACGGCCTTGTCGATACCGCGCTTGAGGTCCATCGGATTCATGCCGGCGGCAACGGCCTTGGCGCCTTCGCGGATCAGGGCCTGGGCCAGCACGGTGGCGGTGGTGGTGCCGTCGCCGGCATCGTCGTTGGTGCGCGACGCGACTTCCTTCACCATCTGCGCGCCCATGTTCTCGAACTTGTCAGCCAGTTCGATTTCCTTGGCGACGGAGACGCCGTCCTTGGTGATGGTCGGGGCGCCGAAGCTCTTTTCCAGCACGACGTTGCGGCCCTTCGGGCCCAGGGTGGCCTTGACGGCATTGGCGAGAACATTGACGCCGCGCACCATGCGCGAACGGGCGTCTTCACCGAAACGAATATCCTTGGCAGCCATTGCATTTACCTCATTGGTAGCGCCGGACGAGGCCCGGCGGCTGGGAGTTTGGGATCAGGTTGAAACAGGTCGCGCCGAAGCTCAGCCGATGACGGCGAGCACGTCGTCTTCGCGCAGGACCTTGTATTCGACGCCTTCGCTCTTGTACGAGCTGCCGGCGTACTGGCCGTAGATGACCTTGTCGCCGACCTTCAGCGACGGCGCGCGCACGTTGCCGTTGTCCAGCGGCTTGCCGGGGCCGACGGCCACGACCTCACCCTTGGTGGACTTTTCCTTGGCCGAGTCGGGGATGACGATGCCACCGGCGGAGATTTCGTCGGCTTCGATCGGCTTGACCACAACGCGGTCGTGCAGCGGCTTGATGCTCATAGGAGACCTCTTAAGTGATTGATTGGTCTAAAAAAGTCCGGCGATGTTAGCACTCCCCCCAGGCGAGTGCCAGAACCGCACGTGAAGAAACCCGACAACGTCGGGAGCAGGGCAGAGATGGAGCCCCGCCGCCCCCTTTCAAGGGCGGAAGGAAAAAATTTTTTCGCCCGCGCACCTCGGCCAGGGCGTCGGTCCAGATCAATTTCGGTGACAAGCGTCGCACTGTCAGATATCTGACGTTCATTTACGACAAAGTGTCACTGGATCGGCCTTAGGCTCGGTCAGGCATTCCCAATCACAAGGAGTAGTCGATGCGATTGCTGTCCCCGCTTGCCGCCGCCTGCCTGCTGGCGCTGGCCGCTGCGCCGGTCCAGGCCGAGGTCTTCATCAATGAACTGCACTACGACGACAGCACCGCCGCCGGTGACGTCGGCGAAGCGATCGAGGTCGTAGCCACTGCCGGTGAGGACCTGTCCGGCTACCGCCTGTACCTCTACAACGGCAGCAACCCGTCGGCCGCCACCGTCTACGCCAACAATCCGGTCCCGGCCGGCACCGCCGCCGGCTGCGGCAGCGCCACCATCGCCGTGGTCAACTATCCGACCAACGGCCTCCAGAATGGTCCGAACGACGGCATCGCCCTGGTCGATGCCAGCGGCAAGGTGGTCCAGTTCCTCAGCTACGAGGGCGCCATCACCGCCTCCGGTGGCCCTGCCGCGGGCATGACCAGCCAGAACATCCCGGTGGCCGAAAGCAACAGCACCGCGCCGGGCACCTCGCTGCAGCTGACCGGCAGCGGCAGCCAGTACGCCCACTTCACCTGGGCCGAATCGGCCGGCCAGACGTTCGGCAGCTGCAACAACGGCCAGACCTTCAGCGGCGGCGGCACGCCAGGCCCCAACACGCCGCCGTCAGTCTCCACCACCACCCCGGCGCAGGGCAGCAGCACCTTCCCGGCTGCCGCCGACCTGGAAGTGGTGTTCAGCGAGACGGTGAACCTGGCCAGTGGCGCCTTCGCCCTGAGCTGCGGCACCTCCGGCACCGTGCCGCTGACCTTCCCGGCCAGCGGCCGCAGCGTGAAGCTGTCCACCAACACCGCGCTGGTGGCCGGTGAAGCCTGCCGCTTCGACATCCGCGCTGCGCGCATCACCGACCTGCAGGGCGCGCATCCGGCCGCCGACAGCCGCATCGCCTTCACCGTGGCCAGCACCGGCGGCAATCCGGACCCGGGCAACCCGGGCGTGCCGGCCGGCTACTACTCCAGGGTCAACACCAGCAGCCCCAGCCAGCTGCGCTGCTCGCTGCACGCCACCATCAAGGGCCATACCGCCTACCCGTACAGCGGCTCGGGCACCAGCACCTGGACCATCCTGGAAATCGCCGACGAGGATCCGAACAACCCGAACCGCATCCTCGATGCGTACCGCAACCGCAGCTACGCCAAGGTCAGTGATCGTGCGGGCACCGGCAGCGGCCTGACCTACAACCGCGAGCACACTTGGCCGAACTCGCTGGGCTTTGCCACCACCACCGGTGACAAGGGCCTGCCCTACGCGCCGTACACCGACACCCACATGCTGTACCTGACCGACGCGCAGTGGAACGCCGACCGTGGCAACAAGCCGTTCGCCAAGTGCGATGCCAGCTGCGGCGAGCGTGCCACCGAAGCCAACAATGGGCAGGGCGGCGGCAGCGGTGGCTACCCGGGCAATTCCAACTGGGTGCGCACGCCGGACGGCAACACCGGCACCTTCGAGGTGTGGGGCAAGCGCAAGGGCGACATGGCGCGTGCGGTGATGTACATGGCGATCCGCTATGAGGGCGGCAAGGATGCGGCCACCGGTCAGTCCGAGCCGGACCTGGAGCTGACCGACGACCGCAGCAAGATCGTCAAGACCAGCAGTTCGCCGGCCTACATGGGCCTGCTGTCGACGCTGATCGACTGGCACCTGTCCGATCCGCCGGATGATGCCGAGCGTGCCCGCAATGACGTGGTCTACAGCTTCCAGGGCAATCGCAACCCGTTCATCGACCACCCCGAGTGGGCGACCCCGGCCCTGTTCACCTCGGCCAAGCCAGCCACCTGCCAGCTGGCCAACTGACCGCGCAACGCAGCGGTCCACTGCCGCCGCCGGGCCCTGACCCGGCGGCGGCCCTATACTCGGCGGTCATGCCGATCGTCGATCCCGTCCTGCTGCTGTTGACCACCTGCCCGGACCGGGCCAGTGCAGAGCGCATTGCGCACGCGCTGGTCGGCGAGCGCCTGGCCGCGTGCGTGACCCGCCTTGATGGCGCGCAGTCCACCTACCGCTGGCAGGGCGAGGTGACCACCGATGCCGAGCTGCAGCTGCTGGTAAAGACCACCGCGAGCCGCATCGATGACGCAATCGCCCGGATCGTCGAACTGCATCCGTATGAACTCCCGGAGTGCATCGCGGTCGAAACCCGGGCCGGCCTGCCGGCGTATCTGGACTGGATCCGGGCACAGACCCGGGAGGACACTGATTGAAGACTCTGTTTGCGCGTGGCGCTGCCTTGTGCGCCCTGTTGTGGCTCTCGCTGCCCGCCTTGGCCCTGGATGAGAAGGACCTGCTGCCGGTGGACCAGGCGTTCGCGCTGACCGCCACGGCCCCCGAACGGGGCCAGGTGCAACTGCAGTTCAAGATCGCACCGGGCTACTACCTGTATCGCCACCGCACCAGCGTCAAGGCGGATCCGGCATTCAATGCCGGCACGCTGCAGATGCCCAAGGGTGACAGGCACCACGATGATTTCTTCGGCGAGGTCGAAACCTATCGGGAGCGCCTGCAGGCCACCCTGCCCGGCACGCCGACGGACGCCGCCGGCACCATCAGCCTGGAAGTCCGCTACCAGGGCTGCGCCGATGCCGGCGTCTGCTACCCGCCGCAGAAGCGCGTGGTGCAGGTCACCCTGCCGGGTGCCGGTGCGGCGGCCGCGGTGCCTGCCGCGCGTACCGGTGCCGCCAGTCCGTTCAACAACCCGCTGGCCGGTGCCGGCAACAGCGGTGGCCTGCGCCTGCCGGGCGCGGCCAACAACAGCCAGGCGCTGCCGCTGCCGTCGGAACAGGCGTTCGGCTTCGATGCCATCGCCAGCGACGGCAACACCCTGCTGCTGCGCTTCAGCCCGGCACCCGGCTACTACCTGTACCGCGACCGCACTTCGCTGAAGCTGGAAGGCAGCGCCGGCGTGCTCGCCGACAAGCCGCGCTGGCCGGCCGCGCAGTCGCATCGCGACGAGCACTTCGGCGATGTCTCGGTGTACTTCAACCAGGTGGAAGTGCCGCTGCCGCTGCGCCGCACTGTTACTGATGCGGTCGACAGCACCCTGGTGGTGACCTTCCAGGGCTGCCAGACCGATGGTATCTGCTACCCGCCGATGACCCGTCGGGTGAAGCTGTCGATTCCGGCCGGCAAGCTCACCGCCGGCACCGGCCAGGCGCCAGTGCGCGAGGAAGCCGTCAATGCGCTGCACGCTGCCGGTGCGCCGCGTGAATCCGCCAATGGCGTACCGCTGCGCCTGCTGCCGACCGTACCCAACGACGGCAACGCCACTCCCGCCGCCACGGGCGGCCAGGGCGCAGGCAACGCGTTCGCCACCGACGCGCGTGGTGACAATGCGCTTCGCACGCGTCCGCCGGCGACCACCCCGAACCCGGACCGTTCGTTCGTCTGGGTGCTGCTGCTGGCGCTGGCCGGTGGACTGGTGCTGAACCTGATGCCCTGCGTGCTGCCGATCCTGTCGCTGAAGGTGCTGAGCCTGGCGCAGAGCGGCGAAAGCCCGCAGCGCGCCCGCAGCCACGCGCTCTGGTACACGTTGGGCGTGCTGGTCGCGTTCGCCGTGATCGGCGCATTGATGGTCAGCCTGCGCGCGATCGGCAACGCCGTCGGCATCGGCTTCCAGTTGCAGCACCCGGGCGTGGTGGCGGCACTGGCCTACATCATGTTCGCGGTGGGCCTGAGCCTGTCCGGCGTGTTCACCCTCGGCGGCGGCATCGGCAACCTTGGCCAGTCGCTGGCCAGCCGCAGCGGCCCGGCCGGTGACTTCTTCACCGGTGCGCTGGCCTGCGTGGTCGGCAGTGCCTGCGTCGGCCCGTTCATGGGCGGTGCGATCGCCTACGCCTTCATTGCCCCGCCGCTGAAGGCGATGACCGTGTTCCTGTTCCTCGGCCTGGGCCTGGCGCTGCCGTTCCTGCTGATCGGCTTCGTGCCAGCGCTGGCACGCCGCCTGCCCAAGCCCGGCCCGTGGATGGAAACGCTCAAGCACGTGCTGGCCTTCCCGATGTACGCCACTGCGCTGTGGCTGCTGTGGGTGCTGGGCAAGCAGCGCGGCGTGGACGGCATGGCGCTGGTGCTGGGTGGCCTGCTGCTGTTTGCGTTCGGCCTGTGGCTGTTTGAACGCAACCGCTGGACCGGCTCGCGTGCGGGGACCCTGCTCGGCGTGCTGCTGGCGATCGGTGCACTGGTTCCGGCCTGGGGCGTGACCCAGCTGGCACCGCCGGCGAGGGCCGCACAGGCCGCCAGCGACAACGTGGTCGAGTATTCGCCGCAGCTGCTGGACCGCCTGCGCGCCGACAACCGCGTGGTGTTCGTCAACATGACCGCCGACTGGTGCGTGAGCTGCAAGGCCAACGAACGTGCGGTGCTGTCACGGCCGGAGTTCAAGGAACTGCTCAAGCGCACCAATGCGGTGTACATGCGCGGTGACTACACCAACGTCGACCCGCAGATCACCACGTTCCTGGAAGAGCACAAGGCGGTGGGCGTACCGCTGTACGTGGTGTACGGCCCCGGCGCGCCGCCGACCGTGCTGCCGACCCTGCTGACCCAGGCGGTGGTCGAGGAAGCGCTGCTGCGCACCGCACGATGAAGTGGCAACGGCCAGCGCTGCTGTGGACAGCGGTGCTGGCCGCCGGCCTCGGCCTGTGGGCCGGGCACCGCCTGGCCCCCGGCCCATCATCACCTGCCGCGCCAGCGACGGCTTCCAGGGCGACGGCCATGAAGCCCACGCTGCAGGTGGGCGATCAGTTGCCCGCGCTGACACTGCCGGACCTGGCGGGACAGCCATTGGTCCTGCGCGATCGCTTTGCCGGCCGGCCGCTGCTGATCAACGTCTGGGCCAGCTGGTGTGCGCCCTGCGTGAAAGAGATGCCCGAACTGGCGCGCTTCGCCGATGCCCAGGGCGACAACGGTGTGCAGGTGCTGGGTCTGGCGCTGGACACGACGGACGACGTGCGCGGTTTCCTGCAGCAGGTGCCAGTGGACTACCCGATCGTGATCGAGACACCGGGCCCGCGCGATGCCAGCGTGCAGCTCGGCAACGCGCAAGGCCTGCTGCCCTACAGCGTGTTGTTCGATGCGCAGGGGCGAATGGTAAAAGCGAAGCTGGGACCGTTCGCCCACGGCGAGATCGACAGCTGGGTGAAGTGAGGGTGTTTTTTGCAGGGCTTGCAGCCCTGCACCCGGCTCAATGCAACGCCAACAGCCAAAGCGGGCATTCCGCGGGTTGGCGGGGCGATGTCGGAGTGCGGGGACGCTGCAAGTACGTCCCTGTAAGCTTGGCAGCCGCTTGCTCGTGTGCGCTGTCCTGCGCACACGTCAAGACCGGGGTTGGGCGTCCTGCCCAACCCGCCCGAGGCATGCCTCGGGCCCATGCGGCTGACACCCCGCACTCCGACACCGCCCCACCTCTGACAGATCTTCGCGGCTGTTGGTAGGTGTCGACCTTGGTCGACACATCTGTCAGATATCGATATTCAGAACGGAATCAGACCCCGTGCCGACCAACGGTCGGCACCCACCAAAGCAGAACGCCGTTCCGACAGATCGCAGGAAACTGTCGAAGGCGGGGTGGCTCCGGTTGAGGGGGTGTCCGCGGCATGGATGCCGTGACCAAGGCTACAGGGACGTACTTGCGCCGTCCCCCGCAACCGCCCCCCCCCGCCTCCTCACAGGAAACCCGCTGTTGCTTCGGCTGTTGCTTCGGCTGTTGCTTCTGAGGTTGCCGGCCAGCGGCCGGCACTACCGCGGGTGCCGGGTGCCGCCCGGCCGGTACCTCCAGCTTGACCGCAGCCGGGGCGCCACGGAGAATTACGCGACTAATTCTCATTTGCTGTTGCGCAGGATGCGGGCGGCAGCCTCCCGGGCCCCTCTCCTTCGATGTTCAAGAACGTCCTGTTCCAACTGCACTGGCTGCTGGGCATCACCGCAGGTGCCGTCCTGGCCGTGATGGGCCTCAGCGGCGCCGTGCTGTCCTTCGAGGACGAGCTGCTGCGCGCCGCCAATCCCGGCTTTGCCGAGATCGCCGAGCACCATGCCGACGGACAGCATCCCCTTGCACTCAGTGAACTGGTGCCGCTGCTCCAGGCCGGCAGCGAACGCCCCCTGCAACGCCTGCGTATCGATGCCACCGGACAGCGGCCGTCGGTCGCGCGCTTTGCCGGCGGCAAGGACCACTGGGTGTACTTCGACCCGTACAGCGGTGAGCGCTTCAGCGCCCTGCGCGGCCAGGCGTTCTTTGACTTCGTCGAGGACCTGCATCGCCACCTTGCCGCGGGCGAACGCGGCAAGTGGATCACCGGCAGCTGTGCCATCGCCCTGCTGTTCTTCACCCTGTCCGGCCTCTACCTGCGCTGGCCACGACGCTGGTGGCACTGGCGCAGCTGGCTGGCAGTGGAGTGGAAACGCAGCGGGCGCGGCTTCCTGTGGAGCCTGCACTCGGTAGTCGGCACCTGGGTGCTGCTGATCTACCTGATGAGTGCGCTGACCGGCCTGTGGTGGTCGTTCGACGGGTATCGCAGTGCGGCCAGCACGCTGCTGGGCGTCCCACCGGCGGCCAAGCACCAGGTTGCCACCGATGCGTCGCTGGACCTGCACCGCATTGAAGCCACGCTGTACGCGCTGGCGGGCGTGCGCGCCGGCTTCATTGACCTGCGCCTGCCGGAGAAGCCCGGACAGGCACTGAATGTTCGGGTGATGGCCGGTGATCCGTCGCAGCGCGGCGGCCACCACGATCGTGCGCATGACCTGCTGCAGCTCGATCCGGCCAGCGGTGCGGTTCTCGATGCCCGCCCGTACGCACGCCAGGGCGCGGGCGGACAGCTGGCCACCAGCGTGTTCGCGCTGCATTCGGGCAGCTACTTCGGTGTACCCGGGCGCGTGGTGGTGATGCTCAGCAGCCTGGGCATGAGCCTGTTCTTCATCACCGGCTGGATGCTGTACCTGGACCGCCGCCGCAGCCAGCGTGCCGCGCGCGGGCTGCGCCAGGCGCTACCGATGCCGGCCAGCGACGCCGGCAACGCAGCGTGGCTGGTGGTGCATGCCAGCCAGAGCGGACTGGGCGAACAGCTGGCGTGGCGCGCGGCGGCCCAGCTGCAGGCGGCCGGCCATGCGGTGCAGGTGCTGCCGCTGGCGCGCATCGATGCCGCGCTCCTGCTGCGTGCATCGAGCGCGCTGTTCGTGCTGAGCACCTTCGGCGACGGCGAGCCGCCCGATGCCGCCCGGCGCGCAGCGCGGCAGTTGCTTGCACAAGCGCTGGACCTTTCGGGCCTGCAGTTCGGCCTGCTCGCGCTGGGTGACCACCAGTACCCGCACTACTGCGGCTTCGGCCGCCGGGTCGATGGCTGGTTGATCGGAAACGGCGCGCGTGCACTGTTCGAGCGCGTCGACGTCGATGCCGCCTCGGTCCCGGCGCTGCGCCGGTGGCAGCAGGAGCTGGGTGCGCTCACCGGCATCGTCACCGATGACAGCGTGCTGCCTGCGGCTACGCAGATGCATGAGTGGCGCCTGCTCGGCCGCGACCGCCTCAACCCTGGCAGCGTCGGCGGAGCCATCTGGCGTATCCGTCTTGCCGCACCGGCCGACGTGCAGTGGCAGGCGGGTGACATCCTGCACATCGCGCCCCGCCACAATGCCCAGCACGCCGGTGCCGTGTTGAAGGCGCATGGGCTGGATCCGCTGCAGCCCCTGCTGGTCGATGGCCATCCGCGCACGCTGCTGGCGCTGGCCAGTGAACGCGAGCTGCCCGAGGCCGATGCTGCGCTGGCGGTGCAGGATGCCTGCCTGTGGCTGGCCGGGCTGCCGCTGCTGCCCAGCCGCGAGTATTCGATCGCCTCCTGCACGGATGATGGCGTGGTGGAGCTGGTGGTGCGGCTGGTGCATGACGCCTCCGGTCGAGCCGGGCTGGGCTCGGGCTGGCTGTCGTTGCATGCGCCGATCGGTGCCGGCATCGTCGCCCGCGTGCATCGCAACCCCGGTTTCCATCGTGTCATTGGCGCGCCGATGGTGCTGATCGGCAACGGCACCGGCATCGCCGGCCTGCGCAGCCTGTTGCGCGAAGCCGCCCGTGCAGGCGAACACGGGCACTGGCTGTTGTTCGGCGAGCGCCAGCGTGCACTCGATTTCCTGTTCGCCGACGAGATCGAAGCGTGGCAGGCCGATGGCCATCTCGCGCGGGTGGACCTGGCGTTCTCGCGCGATGGCGAAGGCGGTTATGTGCAGGACCGCCTGCAGGCGGCCACCGGAACGCTGCGCGACTGGGTGCAGCGCGGTGCGGTGATCCATGTCTGTGGGTCGTTGCAGGGCATGGCCGAGGGCGTGGACCAGGTGCTGCGAACGGCGCTGGGCGATGAAGCGGTGGAAATGCTGCTGGAAAACGGGCGCTACCGCCGCGACGTGTATTGATTCCTGCCGCCGAACGCTGGTGTGAACCGAGCATGGGCTCGGCTCTACAGTGTTCCTGCAGCCGATGTAGCGCCGAGCCTACGCTCGGCTGACCAGGCCGCCGCGGCGCGCGCCTGCGGCATCGACTGCAACCGGAACGCGCCCACCGCGTCGGCCAGGGCACGCACCTGGACCTGCATCTGCGCCGTGGAGGCACCGGCCTCTTCCACCAGGCTGGCGTTGCGTTGGGTACTGGCTTCCATCTGCACGATGGTCTGGTTCACCTGTGCGATGCCGGCATGCTGGTCCTGCGACGCACTGCGGATACCCGCCAGCAGCTCGGCCAGCTGCTGCACGCTGCCGACGATCTCGCCCATCGTGGTGCCGGCCTGTTCGGCCTGCTGGTTGCCCTGTCCCACACGCGCCACCGAATCCTCGATCAGGCCCTTGATCTGCTTGGCCGCCTCTGCGCTGCGTTGTGCAAGCAGGCGCACTTCCGCGGCCACCACGGCGAAACTGCGGCCCTGCTCACCGGCACGCGCCGCTTCCACCGCAGCATTCAGCGCCAGGATGTTGGTCTGGAAGGCGATGCCGTCGATCAGCTGGGTGATGTCGCCGATGCGACGTGATGCCTCGCTGATGCCCTGCATGGTCGCCACCACCTGACCGACAGCCTCGCCGCCGCGCTGCGCCACCGCAGCCGCACCCTTGACCAGCGCGTCGGCACGGCCTGCGGCATCAGCATTGCGACCGACCGTATCGGTCAGTTCGTGCATGGAAGCGGCGGTCTCTTCCAGGTTCGCGGCCTGCTGCTCGGTGCGCTGTGACAGATCTTGATGACCGGCAACGATCTCGCCAACGCCGGTATCGATACTGGAGGTGGCGTGCTGGATGCGGGTGACGATGCGGCCCAGCTGAGCGACCGTCGCGTTGGCATCATCGCGCATGCGCGCGAACACGCCCTGCAGCTCACCCTCCATGCGCACACTGAGGTCACCACGGGCCAGCGCGGCCAGCAATGCCTGCAGGTCGCCGAGGTTGGTTTCAAACGTCGCCAGCAGGCGGTTGATGCTGGTCGACAACGTGCGCACGAAGCCCTGCTTGCCCTCCAGCGCGATGCGACCGTGCAGGTCGCCGTGTGCTGCAGCATCGACCAGCGCAGCGACCTCGGTTTCCAGCAGGGTCTCCAGCGCACGACTGCGCCATTCCACCGCTACGCCGAGGAATTGCCCTTCATCGATGACGGGGTTGGCAATCAGCTGGTAACGCGTGCCAGCATGGCCGATCTCGCGCTCTTCGCGCTGGCGCACGCCGGCCAGGCTGGCCAACGCCGGATGCAGGCGTACCGCGTCGCTGCCCACCAGCGCTTCGTTCCGCAGGTCAAGCAGCTGCAGCAGTGCCGGGTTGGCGTAGGCGACCTGCCCTTCCGCATCGATCACCATCAAACCGGTCTGCGCACTGTCCAATGCCTGGCGCACCCGGGTGTTGCCGCGCGCCACGGCACGCTCGGTCTCGATACGCGCGCGCAGGCGCTGCTGCATGTCGACCAGGCGCTGCGCCAGCTGGCCGATCTCGTCGTTGGCGTTGTAGACGCGCAGGGTGGTGTCCAGGCGGTCGTCGGCGATGTCGCTGGCGAAGTGCAGGGTGTCCTGGATCGGCTGGCGCACTGCACGCAGCACCAGCACGAGGCTGGTGATCAGCACACCGGCGACCAGCAGCACGGTCAATGCAAACAGCACGCTCATCGTGCGCGCACCAGCCTGCTGGCGGGTCTGGGCACGGGCCAGTGCCGCGGCTTGTGCCTGCTGGAATGCGGCCAGCGCAGGCGCTACGCCCGCAGCGGTATCCAGCAGCGACTGCGCTTCCACATCCAGGCCGACACGGGCAGCGGTATACCCCAGCAATGCGGTCTGATACGCCTCCATTCCGGTGCGCAGGGTGTCCTGCGCATCCGCGGGCAGGCCCGCCAGCGCGAGATCGAACGGCAGCTTTTCTTCGCTGGCGCGGTCGGCGTGGGTGGAATCACCGTCGAGCAGCAGCAGTGCCTCCTGCCGCCGCATCTTCTGCAGGGACAACGCCAGCGCATCCCGCTGCTGCGCATCCACCTGCCCCTGCAGCGTGTCTGCAGCCTGTTGCAGCTGCGCGGCGAGGCCGGCCTCACCACGGCCCATCTCGTCGACCCGTTCGAACAGGGCGGCAACACCCTGCGAGAACGCGCCTGCAGCTTCGGTCAGCGCCTGCAGGGCCTTGCGCCGGCCTGCATCCATCGGCATCGTGCGCAGCGCCCGCAGATCGTCCTGCAGCGCCTTTTGCGTGGCAAGCAGCTGCGCGCGGTCGGCATCATCGAAACTGCGTGCATACTGGATCTGCAGGCGGCGCGCTTCGGCCACCCGCGTGGCCAGGCGCGCGGCGAGGTCACTGCCGCGCTGGTAGCTGGCCTGGCTGCGCGCAGCCTGCGTGCTGGCATGCCCGGTCCAGGCGTAGACGGCTGCGATTGCGACCAGTCCCAGGCCACAGACCCACAAGGTCGCCTTGAGCTTGTTGGCTACGCTCAGCCGATGCGGTTGCAGCCACAGCAGCAGGCCGGAGGACGCCGGGCGCAGCGCCGCAAGCCGCGTGCGCAGGGACCGGAGGTGGGGGACAACGGCCGACATGACAGGCTCCAGGTAGAGGGACGCACCTGTATCGGCCGTATGCGAAGAAACTTTAGGTCCAATCTTCTTCCTCGCGGATCCGATCTCGCTTCTTGTACCGGCAACAAGCGACGATGCGATGACAGAGAACATCTCCATTTCTCATCTCCTGAGAATCCCGACTGATAGAACTACGTTTCACACAATTACCTCGGAGCAACTGCAGCCATGCTCATCAGCACGGTACTGAGTCAGATTCAGACGCTTGGCATCCCTGTCGGGATCGGTACTGTCATAGTGGTCCTCGCAACCATCGTGCGCTGGTTCTTCGGACCTCCTATGGACAGCTTCCACCGCTGGAGAGAGTCAAAGCATCGGGATCGCGAGTACTTGCTGAAGATCGCGGATCATTCAGAGGATGATCTGGAAGCAAGCTGGGTAAAGGAGTCCACATTGCAGGAGGCATTTCGAGGGCGCTATGGCCTCCTGGTCGGGCGCGAGGAGCGCCGGGCCTACTTCAGCCTCATGCGCTGCTACTCGCCAAGCATCAAATGGCGCCATATCAGGGGCATAAGTACACTGGCACGGCGCAGCATGGATGGCACCAGCATTGAATTTCACATGCCCAAGCGAGAGCGCCGCTGGCGATACGCTGCCGGTGCTACTGGCATGATCTTCTATCTGTTCGGCAGCATGCTTTGGGTTGAAGGCCTGCTTTACGCCATGCATGGCTCTTGGGCGGGAATCGTTCTGGGGGTTCCGGTCGCAGTACTTGGCGCTTTCACAACGCGCGTATCCCTGTTCCCTCTGCAGAGCTACGATGCAATTGGGAAAGTTATCCAGCCTAACGAGCGTAATGAGTTTCTTTTGATCCCAATCCCCGAGGCAAAAAACCAGAGCCCCTCCTCTCTCAAGCCGGCATCAATTGACGCTATGCCGCGCCGCCGCGCTTGACCTCAACCCCGGTTGGGGGAGCACAGTGGACGTTCCTCCCCGCCCGGTGCCGCCATGGCGACGCTCGATGTCCCCCGCTACCTGCAGCGCCTGCAGCTGGATGCACCGCCACCGCGGACGCTGGCCGGCCTGACCTTGATGCAGCAGCGCCACAACGCACTGCTGCCCTTCGAGACCCTCAGCTGCCTGCTGCGCGATGCGGTACCGATCGACCTGGACAGCGTGCAGCGCAAGCTGCTGGACGAGCGCCGTGGCGGGTACTGCTTCGAACTCAATGGGGGCCTGCTGTCGCTGCTGCAGGCGCTGGGCTTCGATGCGCAGCCATTGAGCGCGCGCGTGCTGCTGGCTGCCCAGGACGGCGAACTGACCGCACGGACCCACCTGCTGCTGGGCGTGCAGGTGGACGGCGAAGACTGGCTGGTGGACGCCGGATTCGGCAGCCTGACCCCGACCGTGCCGCTGCGGCTGCATGATCTGCAGCCGCAGGCCACGCCTCACGAGCGGTACCTGCTGCAGCGCCTGCCCGGCGAGGGGGATTTCGTGCTGTACGCCGAATCCGATGACGGCTGGCGGGCGATGTACCGTTTCGACCTGCACGTGCCCGCACCGATCGACAACGTGGTGGGCAACTGGTACGTGTGCACCCATCCCGACTCCAGCTTCCCTGGCCAACTGCGCGCGTCGCTGACCGGGCCAGATTGGCGACGCACCATCGGCAGCGGCAACTACACCGAGTACCGCCCCGGCCAGGCACCGGACAAGCGTCCGCTGCACGATGTTGCCGACGTGCGCGAGGTACTGCAGCAACGCTTCGGCATGCAGTTACCCGAAGACCCGCGGCTCGATCCGGCGATCAACGACTGGCTGCAGCGCTCACGCGCCGCAACCTTGTAGAGCCGAGCCCATGCTCGGCTGCTGTTGACCCAGCCGCCCAAGCTCAGCCGAGCATGGGCTCGGCTCTACGGAACCGTGCGCGCCTGCAACGCAATCCGGTTGCCTTCACTTTCGCAGATCTCGGCCACGCTCCAGGCTCACCTCCAAGTCCATGCCCACACCTGCGGCCTCGTCGGCAAACGGAAGGTAGGCCATCCTGCAGTCGTGCAGCATGACACTCCTTGCAGGGCAGCGCTGGCATGCTGGGTGCCCCTTTCCTCGCGGAGTCCTGCATGTCCCTGGCCGATCACCAAAGTGCGCTGGCACCGCAGGGCTTCCTGCGCGTGGCGATCAACCTGGGCAACCCGGTGCTGGCGCAGGGCGATGCGCACTCGCCGCGCGGACCGTCGGTGGAGCTGGCCGCGATATTGGCGCAGCGCCTGGGTGTGCAGGCACGCTTCACCTGTCACGATGCCGCAGCCTCGGTGGTCGCTGCGGCAGGCGAAGACGGCTGGGATCTGGCCTTCCTGGCCATCGATCCGGCACGTGCCGACCGCATCGCCTTCAGTGCTCCGTACGTGGAGATCGAAGGCACCTATCTGGTGCGCGAGGACAGTCCCGCGCAGCAGGTGACCGACCTCGACCGCGAGGGGCTGCGCATCGCGGTGGGCCGCGGTGCAGCCTACGATCTGTTTCTCAGCCGCGAACTGCGCCACGCCACGATCGAACGGGCCGAGACGTCGGCGGCTGCGATCACCCTGTTCGATCTGCAGCGCCTGGATGCCGCCGCCGGCGTGCGCCAGCCGCTGCAAGCATGGGCGCGGGCGCATCCCGGCCACCGCGTGCTGGCTGACCGTTTCACCGCGATCCAGCAGGCGGTGGCGGCGCCGGCATCCCGCCCCGCCGACGCGCTGCAGGCGCTGTTCGAAGAAGTGGACGCGATCAAGGCCGGCTCGCTGCTGGAGGAGGCATTCGCGCGCGCCGGGCAGGCGGTCACGCTGGTGCGATGAGTGTAGCGTCCGCCATGTGCCGCACGTGTTCGGCAGCCTGCGCGTGCAGCCAGTCGCGGAAGGCAAGAAAGCCGCGGTGGCGGGCCGAACGCTGCGGGTAGACCAGCCAATGCGGCCAGGCGGTTTTCAGGCGCAGGTTGGACAGCGCAACCAGTTGGCCGGAATCCAGCAACAAGCGCGCCCGCGTCACCCGCCCCAGCGCCACGCCCACCCCGTCCAGCGCCGCACGGTGGTGTGCCTCCGAATCATCCAGCACCGCTACGAAGCGCGACGGCGGGGTCTGCCCGCTCAACGCGAACCAGGCCCCCCACGCGCCATCGGGGTCCCCCAGCAGTGGCCACTGGTTCAGTGGCACCCGGTCGATCCCTCCCATGCGTTCGATCAGCGCCGGGCTCGCCATTGGCAGCAGCCACTCGTCGAACAGCGGCTCAACCACCAGGCCCGGCCACTGCCCGCTGCCCAGCCGCAGCGCGGCGTCGAACTGGCGCTGCCGCTCGAAATCAATCAGGCGCTCACTCGACTGCAGGTTGATCTCGATCTGTGGGTGCTCAGCCACGAAATGCCCCAGGCGCGGCACCAGCCACGCCGACGCCATCGACGGCACCGCACTGATCGTCAGCACGTGCTCGGCGCGGGCCGCATAGGGCTGGAAGGCTTCGTTGATCGCATCCAGATGCGGGCCGACCTGGTCGAGCAGGCGCTGCCCCTCCAGGGTGAGGGCGACGCCACGCGGTTGGCGGACCAGCAGTGGCTGCCCGAGCCGCTCTTCCAGCTGGCGCATCTGATGGCTGAGCGCACTGACGGTCAGGTTCATCGATGCCGCTGCCCGTGACAGGTTGCCCAGCCGCGCGGCGGCCACGAAACCCTCCAGGGCATGAAGGGGCGGACGGGACATCAGGCTTGAATTCCTCTCAAGGCATGCTTGCGGAAATGTCGCTTTTTGCCCGCCCATGCTGCCCGTATCGTGCAATCCACTCAAGTGGAGGCACGCTCATGAACATCTTCGGCAGCCTGTTGTTCCTGCACGGCCATGTGGCCAACGCCGAGCTGGCACGCCAGCTGGCCAGTCCGTCCACCGACTCCCCTGCGTGCGCGGCGCAACCGGCCGCGCCGGTTCAGCAGCCGGGGACCCGTTGAACGCGGCTCAACCTGTGTACCAGCGTTGGACGTATTCAGGCAGCCAGGGCATTGGATCGATATCCAGTGCCCGGCAACCGTCGAGCGTGTCACGCAGCACGCCCTCGCCGGGGCCACCGGAAATCCGCAGTCCTTCCTCTTCCGGAAGCTGCACCACAGCCCAGTCGTGCAGCCGGTCCATGCGCAGGCGCATCGCCACCTGCAGCCACGCCTTCAGCGGGTAACAGCGATAGCCTTGTTCACCCAACGCAGCAATTGCGAGCGACAAGGCCTGGTTGGCACCACGTACCCATTCAGTACGACCCCCAGCCTTGTGCTGGATCGTCATCGGTGCCGGTGCGCGGTGCGCCTTGAACGGCGAACGCAGCTGCAGCTCCAGATCACGTGCATCACGCTCGCCCTCCGCTTCCACCAGCGCACCGGCATCGAGGTCGAAGAACTCGAACCAGCGCCGATGCAATGCGCTGATGCGTCCGAGCGGATCACGTGAAAAGCCGATCTTCGCGTAGTCCTCCCACGCACACGGGAAGACGTAGGTAAAGACACGACCATCGATGCGGATATCCGATTGCATGTGCGCAGGCTGCCTCCACCTCAGCCCGGGCGCAACCGGGCGCTACCGTGCACGCTGCAGCGCACCGGCAGTGCGGCTTCGTGCAGCCGGCACGAACTATTCTTGCTGACTGTCGCTGCCATCTCCGCCCGCCATGCCGTCTGCTGCGCCCGCCCCCCTACCGATTTCATCCATCACCCTGGAAGCGGCAACCTCTGCGGTGATTCACCAGCACAACGCTGAAACCGCGCGGCAACCGGCATCGCTGACCAAGCTGATGACCGCCTACGCCGCCTATGCGTGCGTCGAAGAGAACGGACGCTCGTGGGACGACCCGGTCACCATCGCCGCCGACGATGTGCATGCCGTGGCCGATGATGAAACGCGCATGGGCCTGGCGCCCGGCGAGACAATCACCCTGGCGCGCCTGCTGGAAGGGTTGATGGTGGTGTCCGGCAATGACGCTGCATTGGCGATCGCGCGCCACCTGGACGGATCGCAGGCCGCATTCCTGGAACGCATGAACCGGCACGCACGCCAGCTCGGGCTGCGCAGCACCTGGTTTGCCAGCGTGTCCGGCATCACCACACCGCACCATGTCTCCAGCGCGCGCGACATGGCGGTGCTGGCCGCCCGCCTGTTGAACGATCATCCGCAGATCCTGGCGATCACCGCGCAGCGCGCGTTCGCCCATGGCAGCTTCAACCGCAGCAACCAGAACGCCCTGCTCGGCGAAGACGGCGTGGACGGCTTGAAGACCGGCTACACCCAGGCCGCAGGCTTCTGCCTGGCCGCCACCGCGTGCCGGCCAGTACCCGGGCGGGACCAGCCGGTACGGCTGATCACCGTGGTGTTGGGCTCTGCAAGCCGCGACGCGCGCGACGCACTGGTGCGCGACCAGTTGGCCGCGGGATTCGCCGCCCTGGCCGGCGGCTGACCGCTCGTGCGGCTCAGCGCCGCTTGACCGTCGCCACGATCAGCCGCTGCAGCTCGGCCACGGCACCGGCCTTGTCCAGCGCGCCGGCAGCCACACCCTCTGAAAGGGCTTCAGCCGCACCGAGGATGGCCCAGCGCCCGGCCAGCGACACCGTGCCGTCGGCCGCGAACGGGCCCAGCCAGACCTGGCAGTTGTCGATGAAATCCTGCTGGTAGCGCCGCCGCACCTCATGCAGTTCCGGCGCCCCCACCAGCGCGGCGAGGATGCCTTGCACTTCACTGCCCTGGCTGAGGACGCAGTCGATGTAGCCGGAGGCGATAGCCGCCGCCCGATCGACCAGTTGCGCCCGGGCGCGACCGATACGCTCGTGGAAGACCACGGTCTGGCGTCCGTCATAGTCATCGTAGAGCGCCGCCAGCAAGCCATTGCGGGTCACGAAGTGATCATAGGCCACAGGCTTGGTCACGCCCGCCGCTTCGGCCAGCCGCCCCAGCGTCAACGCTCCGGTACCTTCTTCGCGGACCAGTGCCCAGGCCACATCCAGCAACTGGCGGGTGCGTTGCTCCCGGGTCATTCGGCGGCGCGTGGGGGTGGCGTTGGCGGGCATCGGCGGAGCACGGCGATCAGCGCATCGGAACACCAATTTTACGGCCGATCGCCAGCGCGGTCTGCAGATGCGCTTCAGCGGCACCGGTATCGGCGTCCAACAGCAGGTGGGACGACAGCACGCGCGCGCCGCAATAGTCGAAGATGCCCATGTCGATCTGGGTCCTCATTGCCGCGTCGTAGCCACGACGTTCGACCATGGCTGCGTCGGCGCCGCCCAAGCCGACCAGATGCACATTCAGGCGCTGCAGCTTCTTCACCAGCCTGCCCTGCGCATCCTGTGCGTAGGCCCAGTCGTTGGTGAACACACGGTCGATCCAGCCTTTCAGCAGCGCCGGGAACGACCACCAGTACAACGGGAACACCAGCACCAGCGTATCGGTGGCATCCAGCCGCGCGTGCTCGGCAGCGACATCGGCCGGTACCGCGCCGGTGCTGCGGAACAACGCCTGGTCCTGCGGGTTGAAGCGCGGATCGAAGCCTTCGGCCATCAGGTCGGCATAGGCCACGGTGTTGCCGGTGTCGGCCGCGGCAATGGCATCACCGATGCGACGCGCCATCGCGTGGGTCAGCGAACCGGGCTCAGGGTGGGCGATGACAATGAGGCTGTGCATGGAGATCTCCAGGAATCTATACTTACTAATGGTAAGTAGCGATTCCGGGGAAACCAGCGCCACCGGTGGGACGCTGTTTTCGCGTCCAACGTATAGTGCAGCGATGCCCTGTGGGACACCCGGAGATGGATCGACGCCTGCCCCTGACGATACTGACGCTGCTGCTGTCGCTGTTGCTGCCATCCGCCTTCGCGGGTGAACTCAGTCCCAGTGACGCGAAGGCCCTGCGCGAAGATGTGCGCGCCCTGATGACTGCCTACGCCCGCGGCGACGCGGACTTCCTCATCGAGCGTACGCATCCCAGCCTCAAGCGGCTGGCCGGCGGCGATGAGGCCTTCCAGGCGATCACCCGCGATGCGTTGAAGAAGCAGCACAGCGGCGGCGTGGTGGTCATCAGCGAAGACGTCGGTGTGCCGACCCGGACCTATGCGGCTGGGGAGGAAGAAGTCTGCTTCGTGCCACGCCAATCCCTGGTACGGGTGCGTGAAACCCCGATGCGCAGCACCACGTTCATGGTGGCCGTGCGCCGCATTGGCGGTTCCGGGTGGACATATCTGGACGGCACGGGGCTGTAGGACAATCCACGCCTGCTTCGCCAACTGCTGCCAGCGTTGGAACCCGGCGTGATCCTGCCCAAGCGGGAGATCGAGGCGTTGTAGTCGCCGGCCCTTCCCGCCATGCAGGGCGCGGGGCTACTGGAACAACGCGTTCAAGGCCGCCCCGGACGCCGCCTGCTGCAGGCCATCGAAGCGTCCGTCCTGCACGATCGGCTGGGTCGCCTGCATCAGTCCAGCCCACGCGGCACGCGCCAGCGCACCGCCCAGGCTGACCCGGCGAACGCCAAGTGCGGCGATGTCCTGCAGGCTCAGTGCTGTGGGGCCAGCGACCAGCAGGTTCACCGGCTTGGAGCCCGCGGCGGCGACCACCGCACTGATCTGCTCGCGCGTACTGATGCCCGGTGCATACAGCACATCGGCTCCGGCCTCGGCATAGGCACGCAGGCGCCGCAGGGTGTCCTGCAGATCCGGTACGCCCACGAAGAAGTTCTCCGCTCGCCCGACCAGCAGCACGTCGCCGCCCGCGCGGTCGATGGCCGCACGCGCCGCGCGCAATCGCTCGACCGCCTGCTCGATGGGCCTCAGTGGTGCATCGGCCAGGCCGCTGGCGTCCTCGATCGACAACGCCGCGATGCCGGTATCGAGCGCCGCGGTCACCGCCTCCTCCACCGCCTGTGGCGTAGCGCCGAAACCATCACCGAAGTCGGCATTCAATGGCAACGGGGTCGCCGCCGCCATCAGTCGCAGGTGCTCCAGCGTGGCCTGCAGCGATACCGCGCCGTCCGGCCGCCCCTCACTCCAGGCGCAGCCGGCACTGGTCGTGGCCAAGGCCTGGAAGCCCTGCCGTTGCAGATAGCGCGCACTGCCGACGTCCCACGGATTGGGCAGCACGAAGCATCCTGCTGCATGCAACTGGCGGAAGCTGGCGCGCTTGCGCAGGGTGTCGGCATGAGGCGAGGCCATGGCGGGCTCCGGGGCGGCAAACCTGCACCCTAGCCCGCCGTTCGGTCGCGCTCAAGGCGACGAAGGCAGCCGTGCATGAAGTGATGCCGGCTGCTTATTGGACGCCACCGGCAGCCGTGCCCGAGCGTGGACGCCTGCCCCCCCAATGCCGCCACGGAGCACCTCATGCACCCGGACCCGCAGCCCCTCATCGACGCGGGCGACGATGACGCCCACCGGGCCGACCTGCTTTCGCCCGCCCGCCGGCGCCTGATCGCGTCGGCCGGCCTGGCCGCCGGCGGCCTGGCCAGCGCGTCCACCGCCACCGCCGCCGCGCGCGTCGGCAGCGCCGTGAACACCACCGAGCCCGGACGACCCGGCTTCCGCGCCATCGTTCCGCCAGCGTCCAAGGGCCGCAGCCCCTGGGGCCAGGCCACGGCCAGCGAACCGACCCCGCGCCCGGCCAGCGTGCGCCCCGGCGAGGCCACGTTGCCCACCGCCCCGCGCGCCTACACCGACATCAAGAGCTACCACGCCCATATCTATTTCGATGAGGACAGCTTCGAGAAGGCAGCCCTGCTGCGGCGCTGGGCCGCCGAGCGCTTCCCGGTGGAGCTGGGCAACTGGAACCTGGAGCCGCGTGGCCCGCACGTCACCCCCTCTTTCTACTTCGGCTTCACCAACGACCTGCTGCCGGTGCTGGTGCCCTGGCTGCAGCTCAACAGCCTGGGGCTGACCATCCTGATCCACCCCAATACCGGCGACGGTCGCGCCGATCACCTGTACTACGCGTTGTGGGTGAACCGCGCTCAGCCGGTGAACGCCTACAACTGGCCGGCGCCGCAGCCGGGGGAACAGGAGCCGTTGGAGGAGGTATTCCCGAACGTGGTGCCGACGGTACCGTTGGAGACCTGAGCGATCAGCTGACAGGCAACTCCCTGGTAAGGGCACAGCGGCTGCGCCCTACGCCTCCTCATCCACGCAGGGTGTGGCTCTGCCGATGAGCGGCCCGGGCGTGATCGTCGGCCTACGTGCTCGCAACCACCGCAAGCACGCCGTTCAGCGCGCCTTGATCCAGCGCCCGCCGTACGGCGACAAGCCCTGCGGCGAATTTCAAACGGACGATTGAAACGCTGCAAACTTCGCCGAACTGGACAGCATCCGCCGGTTCCGCCAGACTGCCGCCCTTTCCCGTCTTCCGGATCCCATGGCGAAGCTGCTGGTCCTGCACGGCCCCAACCTCAACCTGCTCGGCACCCGCGAGCCGGAGGTGTACGGCCACACCACGCTGGCCGACATCGACCAAGCCCTGGCCGCGCAGGCATCCGCTGCCGGGCACGCCGTGGAGAGCCTGCAGTCCAATGCCGAGCATGTGCTGGTCGACCGCGTGCAGGCTGTGCGCAACGACGGAACCGCTTTCATCCTGATCAACCCCGCCGCCTTCACCCACACCTCGGTGGCCCTGCGCGATGCGCTGGCAGCGGTGGCGGTGCCGTTCATCGAGATCCATCTGTCCAACCCGCATACCCGCGAACCCTTCCGCCAGCACAGCTACTTCAGTGACAAGGCGGTGGGCGTGGTGTGCGGCTTCGGTGCCGACAGCTACCGCTACGCGATGGACGCGGCGCTGCTGCGCGTATCCGCCACCTGATTGTCGACCCGGGCGCCCACGGCGCTCTCCTCACCTAGATAGAAACCAAAGAGGCCCTCATGGATCTGCGCAAAATCAAGAAGCTGATCGACCTGCTGGAAGAGTCGAACCTGGCTGAAATCGAAATCAAGGAAGGCGAAGAGTCGGTGCGCCTGTCGCGCGCTCCGGTCGCTGGTTATGCCGCGCCGGTCGCAGCTCCGGTGTACGCCGCCCCGGCGGCGCCGGCGGCGCAGGCGATGCCGATGCAGTCGCCGACCGAAGCGTCCACCGGCGGCACCGCCAAGCCGGGCCCGGCGCTGCCGGAAGGCCATGTGCTGCGCTCGCCGATGGTCGGCACGTTCTATGCCTCGTCCGCCCCGGACAAGCCGGCCTTCGTCACCGTGGGCCAGCAGGTCAAGGAAGGCGAAACCCTGGCCATCATCGAAGCGATGAAGATGTTCAACCCGATCGAAGCCGACACCTCCGGCACCATCGTCGCCATCCTCGGCGAGAACGGCCAGCCGGTGGAGTTCGACCAGCCGCTGTTCGTGATCGGCTGAGGGGCGCGCCATGCTCGACAAAGTCGTCATCGCCAACCGAGGGGAGATCGCGCTGCGCATCCTGCGCGCGTGCCACACCCTCGGCATCCGCACGGTGGCCGTGCATTCCACGGTCGACCGCAACCTCAAGCACGTGGCCATGGCCGACGAGTCGGTCTGCATCGGTCCGGCGCCGTCGCCGCAGAGCTACCTCAACATCCCGGCACTGATCGCCGCCGCTGAAGTCACCGACGCCCAGGCCATCCACCCGGGCTACGGCTTCCTGTCGGAGAACGCCGACTTCGCCGAGCGCGTGGAAGAGTCGGGCTTCATCTTCATCGGCCCCAAGGCTGACACCATCCGCATGATGGGTGACAAGGTCGAAGCCATCCGCGCGATGAAGGCCGCTGGCGTGCCGTGCGTGCCCGGCTCGGGCGGCCCGCTGGGCGACGACATCGTCGCCAACACCAAGATCGCCCGTGAGATCGGTTATCCGGTCATCATCAAGGCGGCCGGCGGCGGTGGTGGCCGTGGCATGCGCGTCGTGCACGCCGAAGCTTCGCTGAAGACCTCGATCGAAACCACCAAGAGCGAGGCCAAGGCCGCGTTCGGCAATGGCGAGGTCTACATGGAGAAGTTCCTGGAGAACCCGCGCCACGTGGAGATCCAGGTGCTGGCCGACGGCCAGGGCAACGCCATCCACCTCGGCGAACGCGACTGCTCGATGCAGCGCCGCCACCAGAAGGTGGTGGAAGAAGCACCGGCACCGGGCATCACCGCCGAACAGCGCGAGCAGATCGGCAAGGTGTGCGTGGAAGCCTGCATCCGCATCGGTTATCGCGGCGCCGGCACCTTCGAGTTCCTGTACGAGGACGGCCGCTTCTACTTCATCGAAATGAACACCCGCATCCAGGTGGAGCATCCGGTCACCGAAATGGTCACCGGCATCGACCTGGTGGCCGAGCAGCTGAAGATCGCCGCTGGCCAGAAGCTGTCGATCAAGCAGAGCGACGTGGTGCTGACCGGCCATGCCATCGAATGCCGCATCAACGCCGAAGACGCTGAGACCTTCGTGCCGAGCCCGGGCACCATCACCGGCTTCCATCCGCCGGGGGGCCCCGGCGTGCGCGTGGATACCCATATCTACAGTGGCTATCGCGTGCCGTCCAACTACGACTCGATGATCGGCAAGCTGATCGTGCACGGCCCGGACCGCGAAACCGCCATCGCCCGCATGCGGGTGGCGCTGAGCGAGATGGTGGTCGATGGCATCAAGACCAACATCGCCCTGCAGCAGCGGATCATGCGCGACAAGGGCTTCCAGGCCGGTGGACAGAACATCCACTACCTGGAAAAGCGCCTTGCCGAGCGCAAGAACAAGCCGATCGCGCTGACCTGATCGTCAGCCGATGCTGGACAAGGAAAGGGCGGGGATATCCCCGCCCTTTTCTGTTTTCCTTCCGGCAGCGCCGAGCCGTTCCCGGCTTGCGGGCGAGTGCAGCCGAGCATGGCTCGGCTCTACTGATGCTGCTTCAGCGCGCGTCCGCCGCCGTCGCCGGAATCTGCGAATTGGCCAGCGGCCGCACGCCATTGGGCGAGGCTGGATCGACGATCACCATGGTCTCGGTCGAGCCATCCGGCCACACTACCTGGAAGGTGCTGCCAGCCGGCAGTGAAGCGAACGGCATGCCCGTCTGCGCGCGATAGACCGCAGCGACCTGGCTGGCGCCGGCGCGGCGCACGTCTTCCTGCGCCTTCACCGTGGTCAGTTCCACCTTCGACAGATGCCGGTACCGATCCTCGTAGGTATCGATCATCAGCAGGCCGACCGCACCGGCAGAGTAGGCCACGAACAGCGCCACCCAGAACCAGAACTTGGCCCCATGCAGGAATCGACGGTAATTCATCGCCCGTCCCTCTTTCCAATCAATCGCTTGATCCATTCCTTCATTTTCCCAGCACCTTGCCGCGATACCGCAGCGTCATACACGAAATCCCGGAAATCCTGCGCTCCATCCTGCGAACAGATCCCTCCGTTCGCACAAAAACTGTTGACCAGCACGCTGTCCGCTCCACACGGTAGACCGAGTTCGCAGGCCGCAAGCCGCCATGCAAGCTCACTGAGCTGTTCGCCCGCCACCAGGCCGTCGAGTGCGCTGTCACCGGCGGCACGCACGCCCATGCCCGGCGCGATCGCCATATAGGCCTCCGGGTCACGCGAAGTGCGCACGCGCTCGACCAGGTCGCGGCGGTACTCGGCACTGTCATGCAACGGCTCACCCTCGGCGAACAGCGATGCTTCTGCGGCCAGATTGCCCTGCGCGGCCGCCTTGCGGCGTTCGGCCAGCACCAGCGCAGCGCCCAGCTTGTCGCCCGGAACGAAGCCGCCACACCGCTGCGCCACGCGCTCGCGGGCCTCGATCATCGCCGGCGCCGCGGTCAGGCCCAACCCGCTCAACACGTTGTTGTCCAAGCGGTAACCACCCGGATCGAGTGCGTACTGCGCGCAATAGTCATACACGCGGCTGAGCATCCAGCGCGCTTCATGGTTACCGGTATCGGCCTGCACGCGCAGTCGCTGGGCGTAGGCGTACAGATCGCTGGCATCTTCGATGTCAGCGCGGAGGTCCAGCGGCAGGCCCGACGGCAGCGTGTTGCCGCGCTCGACGGTGGCCAGCCGGCGCGCCAGGGCTTCCGGCACCACCGGCAACGCCGCTCCGCTGTCGCGGCTGGCCACGACGGTCGGCAGGTCCGGCGACGGTGATGCCACGCCCGCCGCATGGCCGCTGGCCCGGTACCCGGCCACGCCCAGCACGGCCACCGCCGGCAGCACGAGCAACCAGGTTTTCAGGGTCGGGGCGAAGGCCATCGGCGGCGGTGAGCGTTCACGGCGCACAGGAAAGTGCCGAGTTTAGCAAGGCCCGGCAGGCCTGTCTGAACTGCCCCCGTTCATCTCAAGATGGCATCTCACGCGATACGGAGACGCTCCGATGGTCTAGCATGGCCCCCTTTCCCGTGATTGCCCCCACCGCCATGCCGTTCCTGGAACTGACCCTGCGCTGCACCGAAGCCACCCAGCCCCGCTATGAAAATGCGCTGGAGGACGTCGGCGCACTGGCTGTGACCCTGCTCGATGCCGAAGCCGACACCAGCAACGAACAGGCCATCCTCGAACCCGGCGTGGGTGAAACGCCGCTGTGGGACACCCTGGTGCTGAGCGCACTGTTCCCCGCCGACAGCAATGCGCTTTTGCTGCTGGCCGCGCTGGAATCGTTCGATCCGGAACTGGACTGGAGCAACGGCAGCTTCCGCGCCGTCGAGGATGAAGACTGGGAACGCGCCTGGCTGGACCAGTTCCAGCCGATGGATTTCGGCAGCCGTACCTGGATCGTGCCGTGGAACCATGAACTGCCGGACGCCGCGCAGGCCGCCGATGCCGCCGTGGTGCGGCTGGACCCGGGCCTGGCCTTCGGCTCGGGCACCCACCCGACCACCGCCCTGTGCCTGCGCTGGCTGGACCAGCTGGCCGTGGACGGCCAGTTGCAGGGCCAGCGCGTGCTCGACTTCGGCTGCGGCTCGGGCATCCTCGCCCTGGCCGCGCTGAAGCTGGGTGCCGCCGAAGCGGTCGGCGTGGACAACGATCCACAGGCGCTGGTCGCCACCGCCGACAATGCCGAGCGCAACGGCGAGCAGGCGCGCATGCACGTGTACCTGCCGCAGGACGAACCGGTCGCCACCTACCCGATCGTGGTCGCCAACATCCTTGCCTCGGCACTGGACGCGTTGGCCGAGCTGCTGGCCGCGCGCGTCGCTGCCGGCGGCCGCATCGCCCTGTCCGGCATCCTGCATGGCCAGGAAGGCGAACTGCTGCAGCGCTACGCCGCGTGGTTCGACGACCTGCAGGCGACCCAGGATGGCGACTGGATGCGCATCACCGGCATACGCCGCGCCTGATCGTGATTGAATGACCGCTGGATCCGAGCCCGCACCCTGAGCATGTCCGAGCCGAACCCGCCGCGCCGCCCCTTGGCCACCTTCCTGCGCCCCACGTCGGAAGGCGAGGCTGCACCTGCGACCGATTCACGCACGCCCGACCCGGCGATGCAGGACATCCCGCCAGCCCAAGCCCGCGCCCCCCTCGAAGCGGCGCTGCCACCGATGGCGGAAACGCGACCGAGCGATGACATCGTCAACCCCGACGAAGCGGCCGTGATCGAACCCGTCCTTGCCGTTCCGGCCCCGCAGGCCGTGGCTGGGGATGCACCCAGTTTCCTGGGCACCTCGCGGCCACGCGCACTGCCGACGCCACGCTGGCACTGGGGGCTGGTCGCCGGACTGGCACTGCTGCTGGTCCTGCAGAGCGTGCTGGCCGATCGAGCGCGACTGGCCGCCGACGCCGGCAACCGCGCCTGGCTGGGCGCACTGTGCGGCGTATTGCGCTGCAACCTGCCGGCCTGGCATGAACCCACCGCGTTCACCATGACCAGCCGCGAGATCCGCCCCCTGCCGGGCCAGGCCGGCGTACTGCAGGTGCAGGCCAGCATCCGCAACGATGCACGCTGGGCACAGGCCTGGCCGGATCTGCGCCTGTCGCTGTCCGATGCCGATGGCCGGGTGATCGGCAGTGGCGTGTTCGCACCGGCGCAGTACCTTGGCGAAAACCCCGGCGCGGCCGTGCTGGAACCGGGCCAGAGTGCACGCATTGCGTTCCGCGTGCAGGAACCCGCCGCATCCACCGTCGCATTCACCTTCGACTTCCTCTGAGCAGGATAGAGGCGACCAGCCGTGGCAGGTCGGGCACGCTCGCGCTAGACTGGCCGCCACCACCTCGTCCGGCCGCGCGCTCCGCGCGCACGGGCCAACCGAATCGGGAATCCCCTTGAACGCTGTCCTCTCTCGTCCTGACAACAGTCGTGGCGCTCCCCGGCCACCGCTGCGTGAACACGTCGCCCAGTCCGTGCGCCGCTACCTGCGTGACCTTGATGGCTGCGACGCGGACGATGTCTACGAGATCGTGCTGCGCGAGATGGAAATCCCGCTGTTCGTGGAAGTGCTCAACCACTGCGAAGGCAACCAGAGCCGTGCCGCGGCGATGCTGGGCATCCACCGCGCCACCCTGCGCAAGAAGCTGAAGGAATACGGCATCAGCGCGTAAGCGCGCGTGGGTCGTGCCGGCCGCTGGCCGGCAATCCCATGAACGATGGCAGGACCGGTGGATCCACGCCATGCGTGGATCGAAGCCCGGCAGAATCAGCTGCCTCCGCCCGCCTTCCAGTAGTACCTCACCACATGGAAGAACACGGGCGCGGCGAAGCACACCGAATCCAGCCGGTCGAGCATGCCGCCATGGCCCTCGATCATGTGGCCCCAGTCCTTGATGCCACGGTCGCGCTTGATCGCCGACATCACCAGGCCGCCCCAGAACCCCATCAGGTTGATCAGCAGCGACAGGCCGAACGCCTGCAGCGGCGTGAACGGGGTGATCCACCACAGCGCCGCTCCCAGCGCGCTGGCACTCAGCACGCCGCCCACGAAGCCCTCCACCGTCTTCGACGGCGACAGCTTCGGGGCGATCAGGTGCCGGCCCAGCAGCTTGCCCCAGATGTACTGCAGCACATCCGAGGACTGCACCACGATCACCAGGAAGGCAAACAGCAGCACGTTGCGCGCCGGATCATGCCCGGGCACATGCAGGTTGAGCAGCAGCGGCACATGCGAGATGCAGAACACGCAGATCATCAGCCCCCACTGCACCTTCGCCGTCCGCTCCAGGTAGTGCGTGGTATCGCCACCGATGGTGGACAGGATCGGCAGGAACAGGAACGCGTAGACCGGAATCAGCAGCGTGTACATGCCGTACCAGTCGATCCACACCAGGTAGTACTGCCACGGCAGCACGATGTAGAACGCGGCCAGCAGCGCGTAGTAGTCGCCCGAGCGGGTCGGTGCCAGAGTGATGAACTCGCGCAGCGCGAACAGCGAGATGATCGCAAACAGTACGATCACCCCCGCGCGACCAAAGAACAGCGCCAGCCCGACCACGATCGCCATCACCCACCAGGCGCGGATGCGCGACACCAGGTTGGCGATCACTGCACTGGGCTGCCCACGCTGCCGCCAGCGCAGGGTCTCGGCCACCAGCGTGGCCAGCACCAGCACCGCGCCGACGCCGGCAAACAGCAGGCCGGTCTGCTGGCCCGCGCTGCGCGCGGCCAGGTCACCGGACACGTCCATCAGATAGCTCATGCGCGCCCTCCATTCGGCGCCAGGTCCAGCAGCGCCTGCCGGCTGCGGGCCAGGAATGCGGCCTTGTCCTCGTCGGCCTGCAGCCGCAGCGGCGTGCCGAACGTAGCCGTGCACAGCAGCGGCAGCGGCAGGAACCGGCCCTTCGGCATCACCCGCTTCAGGTTGTCGATCCACACCGGCACGAACTCCAGCTCCGGCCGTTGCCGCGCCAGGTGGTAGATGCCGCTCTTGAACGGCAGCAGCGGCTCATCGCCCACATTGCGCGTGCCTTCCGGGAACAGGATCAGCGAGCACTCTTCGTCGACCGCATCGCGCAGCACCTGCAACGGGTCCTGCTGGCGATGCCCGGCCTCACGCTCTACCAGTACACCGTTGAATACCGCATCGATCAGGTAGCGGCGCAGGCGGTCGCGCTGCCAGTATTCGGCGGCGGCCACCGGGCGTACCTGTCGCCGCAGCGCGGGCGGCATCGACGACCAGATCAGCACGAAGTCACCATGGCTGGCGTGGTTGCCGTAGTACACGCGGCGCTCGCTGGACGGCGCACAGCCGATCCACAGCGCACGGGCGCCGGTCACCACGTGGATCGCGCCACTGCAGGCGCGTGCAATCAGTTCGGCGAACATCGGCCCCTCCCGTTCACGTCTGCGGCCACACTACGGCCAGCACCAGTAGTGCGGCCTGCACTGCTGTCAGCAGGTACTGGCGCAGCAGCAGCCGGCGCATGCCGGCCCAACGCACGTCCCAGCCGCGCAGCGGCGCATCGGCCGGTGTGCGGCGCAGGCCACTGTCCTGCAGCAGCTGGTCGGTACGGCGTGCAGCGGCTTCGCCATCCAGGCCTTCATCGCACAACAGCTGCAGCAGGCTCGCGTCCAGCCCGACCCGCCATGCATGGTAGGCCTGCATGAGCCCAGCGCCCACACTGAGCAGCAACAGCCCGGCGGCGATCATCGCCAACCCCGCTTCGATGCCCAGCAGCAGCAGCGCTACCAGCAGCAGCCCGAGTGACAGCAGCGCGGGCCAGCGTCCCTGGCGCAGCAGCAGCTGCATGGTCGCCAGTTCGGGAACGGCACTCATGCGCGCCCTCCAGCCGCTGCGGTGATGGCTTGCAGATGCTCCGGGCCCAGCACGATGCCGGGGCGTGCCGCACGCACGATGGCGACCGCCGCCTCGACTTCCGCGGCACGGCCCGTGCGCAGCAGCCACGTCGCCACGCTGGCGGCACTGCGTGAGTAACCCAATGCGCAGCACACCAGCAGCGGTCCTTGTACCCGCAGCCGTTCGATGGCCTCGGCGGCCTCGCACAACTGGTGCGGCGTGGGCACCACCAGATCCAGCATCGGCACGCTGGCATACGCCGCGCCCGGCGCGCGGCAGGACAGCTCGGCGCAGGCATCGATCACGCCCACCAAAGGTGCCGGCAATACCGTGCAGGGAATCCGGCCCAGCCACACGCCGTCCAGCACCGGCACCGGCTGCGGCGCACGCCGTGTCCACAGCCGCGAGTTGATCCAGGCGGCGCCCAGGTACGGTGCCAGCAGCCAGCGTGCCGCCATGGTCAGGCGACCATCGGCGCGCTTCTGGAACACCGCCGTACCCAGACCGGCATACGCCAGCGCCACCAGCAGCAGCGACACCACCGGCCACAGCAGCCACAACGCCGTACCCCGCAGCAGGACCACCGGCACCAGCAGCACAGCGGCCCCCAGCAGGTACAGCGCAGCCAATCGCCACCGCTTGGCATGCCGCACGATGCGCCAGGCACGCAGCGGTGGCGTGCCCTGCTCCGGCCACAACCACACGCACAGCCAGCCGGCCAGCAGGCCGGTCGGGATGTCGATGAAATGATGCTGGAACGTGGTCAGCACCGAGACGCCGATCAGCAGCGCCCACACATGCAGTACCCAGCGCCAGGCACCGTGCAGGTACTGCGCGAACTTCACCCACAGCACGATCAGCAGCACGATGTGCAGCGATGGCGCCTGGTTGAACGGCTTGTCGAAACCCAGCAGCACATCGAACAGCCAGCCGAACACACCGCCGATCTCCGGCCGCTCGAAACTGAAGCGCAGCGGCCACAGCAGGAAGCAGCTCACGGCGATCAGCTGTGCACTGAACAGCCGCAATGCGTGCCGGTCCAGTTCGAGGCGCTGCCGGCACAGGAAGAAGGAGACCGCGTAGAACAGGTCGATCGACCAGTACGGCACGATCGTCCATGGCACGAACGGAATCTGCGTTTCCCAACCGAACGCCATCACCGGCAGTTCGGCGTGGCGGCCGGCCATCCAGTTGGCGAAGCCGTAGCTGGCAAAGAAGAACGGGCCCAGCAGGGCCAGCCACAGCAGCGCGCGCCGCCAGGGGCGCCCCGCCGTGGCAAGCGGAGTTGCAGCCAGCGTCGCCATCACGCGGTCCGGCGTGCCAGCGACACAGTGAAGATGCCGAAGTCATCGATGCGCTGCGTCACTTTCTCGAACCCGGCCAGGCGCACCAGTTCATCCATTTCCTGCTGGGTGCGGCGGCGCATCACCCAAGCAGCGCCACCACGATGACTGGTCAGCGCGCGGGCGATGAACTCCAGCTGCGGGTGCCAGGGCTGGCCGGTGTAGGCCAGGTAGCCACCCATCGGCACCGTTGCGGCGATGCCCTGCAGCGAGCGCAGCACGGCGTCGTTGTCGGGGAACAGTTCGTACAGGCCCGATACCACCGCCAGCGTCGGCGCCGGGTCGACCTGCGCCAGCTGCACCGGATCGAACGCATCGCCCTGTTCGAAACGGGCGATGTCGGACGCACCGAGGCGCTCGATCAACGCCTGGCCCTGGGTCACGTTCAGACCGCTGAAGTCGCGCAGCACGATGCGCTCGGCGCGTTGCTCGCCCTGGCCCAGCGCTTCCAGTACATAACGGCCATGGCCAGCGGCCACGTCCAGCACGCGCACCGGCATGCCCTGCCCACGCAGGCACTGGGCGGCATCGCGCAGCAGTTCCTGCAGGTGCCGACCGCGAATGCGGATGCCGCGCCAGCCGATCGCATCCAGGTAGTTGCGGTCGACCAGGCGACCCAACGGGCCTTTGCCACGTGCTTCGTCGCGATAGATGTAGTCCAGCGTGCTGCCCGAATCGAAACCGGTCTGCAGGCCCAGTGCAATGCCTTCGGACAGTCTGCCGCCAAAGCGCAGGCCACCGCGCACCACGCGCCAGCGAAGATCGGCCAGGCTGTTGCGCTCGGGCGGCCAGGCCAGGATTTCAGACTCTTCAAATGTCGGCCCATGGCGGTGCGCATCGCGGCGCGACAGCTCGCGCAACGGCTCGGCGAAACGCGCCTGGATGAAGCTGCGGATGCGCGCCAGTGCCGGTGCCCGATCACGCTCGCCCAGCGTGTCGTGGAAGAAGCCCGGCAGATGCACGCGCTCCTTGATCGGGCTGGACAGGCGCTCGTAGAAGCGGTCCTGCGGGCCACGGTGCACGACGAAGTCCGAGCCGGACACCAGCAGCTGCACCGGCACGCTGATCGCCTGCGCATCGGCGACGATGCGATCGGCCGCCTCGTACAGGCCCAGCAGCACCCGCACCGAGATTGGCCGGGTGATCAGCGGATCGGTGCGGTAGCTTTCCACCCGCGCCGGATCGTGGGTCAGCCATTGCGGCTTGACGTAACTGTTGACGAAGAAGTTGCCGCGCAGCTTCTGCATCAAGGCCAGGCCCGGGCGTGCGAACGGCACGTACAGCTTCACTTTGAACGCCGGCGAGGCCATCACCAGCGCGCGCAGGCGTGGCGCGTAGTCGTGCACCCAGGTGGCGGCGACCACGGCACCCACGCTCTGCGCGATCACCACGATGTCTTCCACCGCGATCCCGTGCTCGGCGCCGATGTGGGCGATGAAGCTGTCCAGGTCGCGCACCAGCGCCGGAAAGCCCGGTGCATCGCCACGCGCGCCCGGCGAGCGGCCATTGCCGCGCGCATCCCAGGCGAAGAAGGCGGTGTCAGGCAGGTCCAGCTCATCGACCAGGTGGGTAACACGCCCGGAGTGCTCGTGCCCGCGGTGCAGCAGCACGATGGCCCGGGTGGCCGGGGTGGCGGTGGTGCCGGCCCAGTACCGGTAGAACAGCGGTACCTGGTCGAAGCTGTGGAATTCCCGTTCCTTCGCCTGACGCATGCAATCTCCTGATTGTCTTTTTCTATCTGCTTGATTAATTTGGCGAAACTGCGGTTTCCCGCAGTCCGCGACGGACCCGGTTGATCATCGTCAGCACGCACAGCACCGCCATGGCGGCGGCCACGCCCGTGACCGTCAACGCGCCAACCCACTCAAACGCCAGCAGCAGGCCCAGCGCACCGATCACGAAGGCGCGGTCGCTCTTGCCCATCGGGCCGTCATAGCGGCGGCTGGCGCCGACCATCAGCCCCAGCACGCCGGCGTATTCGCTCAGCGCCGCGGTCCAGGCCAGCAGCCACAGCGCCTCCGGGCGCACGCCCGGCACGCTGAGCAGGCTCAGGTACAGCGCCGCATCGGCGATCACATCGCATAATTCGTTCAGATAGGCACCCAGCCGCGACTGCTGGCCGAATTCGCGGGCCAGCATGCCGTCCACGGCGTTGAGCGCCATGCGCAGCAGCATCCACAGCGGCAGCAACAGGTACAGCCATGGCTGGGCCGGCGCGCAGCACCAGACGGCGCCGGCCACCAGCAGCGAGACCACGGCAGCGGCCACGGTCACCGCATTGGCGGTGATCCCCACGCGGTACAGGCCGCGTACGGCCGGACGCAGGAGGTCCTGAAAACGTCCTTTCAATGCATAGATCGACACGATCCGAACCCGCTGATCCTTGGCAGTTCCCGCACAGCCTACCCGATTGGGGCAGCGCGCCCCATCGAATTGATTGCGGCCCCCCCGGCCAGACGGTGCTGAAGGCGGCCACAGGCCATCGGTGCGGGTTGATTACCACCACCAGCGCCCGCCACCGGCCCCCACCGCCTACAATATCGGCCCCGCTCCGCTGCCGATTCCGTCCCATGACTGCTGATCTGTTGCCCGTCCGCCGGGCCCTCCTCTCCGTTTCCGACAAGACCGGTCTGGTCGAGCTGGCCACTGCGCTGGCGGCACGCGGCGTGGAGCTGCTGTCCACCGGCGGCACCGCCAAGGCAATCCGCGAGGCGGGCCTGGCAGTGAAGGACGTGGCCGAGGTCACCGGTTTCCCGGAAATGATGGACGGCCGGGTCAAGACCCTGCACCCGATGGTGCACGGCGGCCTGCTGGGCCGCTCCGGCCTGGATGACGCGGTGATGGCCGAGCACGGCATCGGCGCCATCGACCTGCTGGTGCTGAACCTGTACCCGTTCGAATCGGTCACCGCCAAGGCCGACTGCACCCTGGCCGACGCGGTCGAGAACATCGACATCGGCGGCCCGGCCATGCTGCGTTCGGCGGCCAAGAACTTCGCCCGCGTGGCAGTGGCCACCGACCCGTCGCAGTACCCCGAGCTGCTGGCCTCGCTGGAGGCCAACAGCGGCCAGCTGACGGCTGCCACCCGCTTCGCGTTCTCGGTGGCCGCGTTCAACCGCGTCGCCCAGTACGATGCGGCGATCAGCAACTACCTGTCGGCGGTCACCGCCACCGACGCCGCCGTGCCGGCCCGTGCCGAATACCCGGCGCAGATGAACTCCACCTTCGTGAAGGTGAGGGACCTGCGCTACGGCGAGAACCCGCACCAGAGCGGCGCGTTCTACCGCGACCTGTACCCGGTCCCGGGCACGCTGGCCACCTTCCAGCAGCTGCAGGGCAAGGAGCTGAGCTACAACAACCTGGCCGATGCCGATGCGGCGTGGGAATGCGTGCGCCAGTTCGATGCGCCGGCCTGCGTCATCGTCAAGCACGCCAACCCGTGCGGCGTGGCCGTCGGCGCCGGCAACGGCGATGCCTACGAGCTGGCCTACGCCACCGACCCGACCAGCGCCTTCGGCGGCATCATCGCCTTCAACACGCCGCTGGACGCCGCCACCGCCAAGGTGATCCTGGACCGCCAGTTCGTGGAGGTGCTGATTGCCCCGGACTACGAGCCGGCCGCGCTGGAGTACGCGCAGAAGAAGGCCAACGTACGCGTGCTGCGCATCCCGCATGGCGACGGTCTGAACAACTTCGACAGCAAGCGCGTCGGCTCGGGCCTGCTGCTGCAGTCGTCAGACAACCGCGGCATGACCCGCGACGAGCTGAAGGTGGTCAGCAAGCTGGCGCCGACCGACAAGCAGTTCACCGACCTGCTGTTTGCCTGGAAGGTGGCCAAGTTCGTGAAGTCCAACGCGATCGTCTACGCCAAGGACAACCGCACCATCGGTGTCGGCGCCGGCCAGATGAGCCGCGTGTACTCGGCCCGCATCGCCGGCATCAAGGCCGCCGACGCGAACCTGGTGGTCGAGGGTTCGGTGATGGCCTCCGATGCGTTCTTCCCGTTCCGCGACGGCATCGATGCCGCCGCTGCCGCCGGCATCAAGGCGGTTATCCAGCCGGGCGGTTCGATGCGCGATGCCGAAGTGATCGCCGCCGCCGACGAACATGGCCTGGCCATGGTGTTCACCGGCGTGCGCCACTTCCGCCACTGATCCGCATCACCAAGCCGGGCCCTGCCCGGCTTTTCTTTTCCGTATCCGAGAACCCTGTCCCATGAAGATCCTCGTCATCGGCTCCGGCGGCCGCGAACACGCCCTGGCATGGAAGCTGGCCCAGTCCTCCCGTGTCACCGACGTGATCGTGGCGCCCGGCAACGCCGGTACCACCAGCGAAGACAAGTGCCGCAACGTGGCGGTGAAGGTGACCGATATCGACGGCCTGCTGGCGCTGGCCCAGGCTGAAGGCGTGGCGTTGACCGTGGTCGGCCCGGAAGTACCGCTGGTGGCCGGTGTGGTCGACCGCTTCCGCGCCGCCGGCCTGCGCATCTTCGGGCCGACCGCCGCCGCCGCGCAGCTGGAAGGCAGCAAGGCCTACGCCAAGGACTTCCTGGCCCGCCACAACATCCCCACCGCGTTCTATGCCGTGCACACCGACGTGGACGCTGCCCTGGCCTACATCCGCGAGAAGGGTGCACCGATCGTGGTCAAGGCCGATGGCCTGGCCGCCGGCAAGGGCGTGATCGTCGCAATGACGTTGGCCGAGGCCGAAGACGCGGTGCGTGACATGCTCTCCGGCAACGCGTTCGGCGATGCCGGCGCCCGCGTGGTGATCGAGGAATTCCTCGGTGGCGAGGAAGCCAGCTTCATTTCGATGGTGGACGGCGTGCATGCGCTGCCGATGGCCACCTCGCAGGACCACAAGCGCGTCGGCGACGGCGACACCGGCCCCAACACGGGTGGCATGGGCGCGTACTCGCCAGCGCCGGTAGTGACGCCGGAGGTGCATGCACGCGTGATGCGCGAAGTGGTGAACCCGACCGTGCAGGGCATGATCGCCGACGGCATCCCGTTCACCGGTTTCCTCTACGCCGGCCTGATGATCGATGCCAGCGGCGCGCCGAAGGTAATTGAATTCAACGTGCGCTTCGGCGATCCGGAAACCCAGCCGGTGATGCTGCGCCTGCAGTCCGATCTGGTCGAACTGGTCGAAGCGGCCATCGAGGGCCGCCTGGACCAGGTAGAAGCGCAGTGGGATGCGCGCCCGTCACTGGGCGTGGTGCTGGCCGCGAAGCCCTACCCGGAAGCGCCGATCACCGGTGACGTGATTTCCGGCCTGGGCGACGTGCCGGCCAGCGCCAAGGTGTTCCATGCCGGTACGGCATTGGATGCGCAGGGCCAGGTGGTCAGTGCCGGTGGCCGCGTGCTGTGCGTGGCGGCACTGGGCGACAGCGTGCGCGACGCGCAGGCCAATGCCTATGCCGGCGTCGCCAAGGTGACCTGGGCCAACGCGTTCCACCGCACCGACATCGGCTGGCGCGCGATCGCACGCGAGGGGTGAATGTGGATCAGGCATCCACGCGTGGCGTGGATGAATCTCACCAACGAGGGAGGCCCGGCAATGCCGGGCCTTTGCTCTAGAGAACGGCGTCCGGGCCCTTACGGTCGATCAGGTTCAAAAGCTTCAGCGACGGCCCGCTTGGCTTCTTCTCGCCCTGCTCCCAGCTACGGACCGTCGAAACGCTGGTGTTGAGCACACCTGCGAACACCGGCTGGCTAAGTTCCAACGACGTGCGAAGTGCACGGATCTGGGCGCTGCTGTATTCGGGCACAGGCTCCAGACAAAGCGCCTCGTACATGCTCATGCGCCGCTTGTCGATGAAGCCGCTGGCGTAAAGGCCCGCCGCGCCTTCATGCACCGCATCGAGGATCGCACTCTTTGCACGTCTATGTTCAACCGTCTTTGTCATGGCAAATCTCCTGCAGTTCTCCGCAGATAACTGCCCTGTCCAACTGTGCAGGGCACATTCTCAAGAACTCAGACGCATACAGCTGAAGGGCATCCCGTTCCGCACTACTGATGGTCGGGCGCGCGTTCTTCTCGTAGCAGAAGAGAAAGAACCAGTAGCGCCCCACCTTAGTTGCGACAATAACGCGGGCGCTACCGCGCTTTCCGCGGCCCGGCAGCGCAACTCGCTTTTTGAGAAGGCCGCCCCCTATATCTGCATCAATCAGTCCTTGACGCATTTCCACCACCGCGTGGCACAAGGCTCTATCGGTCAGTGAAGAACGTCGTGTACTGCGGTTGAAGCTTCGAGTGCGGAAGACACGTGACATGATCATACCGTGCCACCGAGTGGTACGGCGTGAAAGTCAGCAACCAGCGCATGCTCCGGTCGGCGCAGCTGCCGCCCTGGCGTCAGGATTGATCCACGCCATGCGTGGATGTGCTCCAAAAACAAAAAGACCCGGCATCACTGCCGGGCCTTTCTTCATTCCAACGCCTTCCTGCTTATGCGGTGAAACGAGTACCACCGCACCGACATCGGCTGGCGCGCGATCACACGCGAAGCGTGAATGCAGATCAGGCATCCACGCGTGGCGTGGATCTACTGGCCGAACGGAACGACCCGGCACAGCCGGGTCGTTGTCACCGGATGCGAAATGCGGTGCGCAGCGTTACGGCGTCACTGATATCACCGTCTTCCAGGCAGACCACAGACGCGCCGTCCAGCGCGTCCTGCAGGCGTGCATGCAGATACGGGGAGCCGGTCTGGATCTGCAACCACAGCGAGCAGTCACCTTCGTACGTCAGCCCCACATCGTAGTCCGCGCCATTATGCAGCGCTCGATCCTTCAACCAGAGATCCGGCCCCTGACGCCCTACGCAGCTGGCGTCCTCAGCCAGTACGTCCATGACGCGCTTCGCTGCTGAGGTGTGATCGAACACCAGTCTGTACTCGTAACTCATCGTGGACTCCTTGTACGGGCTGCGCCGCTGACAGGCCACCGCCTTTGACGTCCGACCGCAGTGTGTAGCAGAGCGGGGGCATCCGCGCAGACAAGAAAGGCCCGGCACTGCTGCCGGGCCTTTCACAATTGCGACGCCTTCCCGCTTACGCGGTGAACAGCGCCTTCATCTTCTTCAGCGCGTTCGCCTCGACCTGGCGGATGCGCTCAGCCGACACACCGTACTCGTCGGCCAGTTCCTGCAGCGTCACCTTGCTGTCGGCATCCAGCCAGCGACGACGGATGATGTCGCGCGAACGCGCATCCAGTTCGGCCAGGCCTTCGCGCAGCAGCTGCATCTGGTTGTCTTCGCTGTCCTCGCGCTCGTAGGCCATCGACGGGTCTTCGTCATCGGCAACCAGGAACGCAGCCGGCGACGGCGGGGCGTGCTCGTTGTCCTCGTCGGTCGGCGCATCGAAACCGATATCGCGACCGGACAGGCGCGACTCCATTTCCATGACCTCGCGCTCGGACACGTTCAGGTCCTTGGCCACCGCGCTCACTTCCGCCGCGTTCATCCAGCCCAGGCGCGTCTTCGACTTGCGCAGGTTGAAGAACAGCTTGCGCTGCGCCTTGGTGGTGGCGACCTTCACGATGCGCCAGTTCTTCAGGATGAACTCGTGCATTTCGGCACGGATCCAGTGCACGGCGAAGGAGACCAGGCGCACGCCCATGTCCGGGTCGAAGCGCTTGACCGCCTTCATCAGGCCGATGTTGCCTTCCTGGATCAGGTCGCCCAACGCGAGGCCGTAGCCGTTGTAGCCGCGGGCCACGTGCACCACGAAGCGCAGGTGCGAATGCACCAGCTCGCGGGCGGCGTCCAGATCGTTGCCGTCGCGGAAGCGACGGGCCAGGTCCTGTTCGTCATCGACCGACAGCACCGGGATCTGGTGCACGGCACCGATGTAGGCGTCCAGCGAACCGAGCGCACTGGGAATCGGGAGATTGTTTGCCACAAGGGCAGTAGAGGTGTTCTGGCTCATAGGCACCCATCTTAGCAGTCCGGGATTTGGACTGCTAAAGGAGGAAAAAGTTCCAGCATCCTATTGATGCAACACTGGTCCCAAACAGAGCCCTACCGTAGCGCGATTTGATGACAGTGGCGAGCATGCTTTTCGGGATTCACAATCCCTTGGAATTCAAGCAATTACCTGGCAGAAACCTGCCGATTTCAGTCAAGCGGAGCTGAACGGGCCGTTCTGAAGGCCCATTCAGGCCCGGAGACGTTGCCCGATGTTCAGGCCCAGCAGCCCGCCGGTGCTCAGAGCGCCGAACGCGGCGGCAGCGACCAGTCGATCGGGGCCTGGCCGCGGCGCTGCAGGTACTCGTTGGCCATCGAGAAATGCCGGCAGCCGAGGAAGCCACGATGGGCCGACAGCGGCGACGGGTGCGGCGACTTCAGCACGCGATGGCGACGGGTGTCGATGACCTTGCCCTTCTGCTGCGCATAGGCGCCCCACAGCAGGAACACCAGGCCTTCGCGTTCGCGGTTGAGCACGTCCACCACGTGATCGGTGAAGCCCTCCCAGCCACGCCCCTGGTGGGCACCAGCCTTGCCCTCTTCCACCGTCAGCACGGCATTGAGCAGCAGCACCCCACGTTGCGCCCACGGAATCAGGCAGCCGTGGTCCGGGCGCGGGATGCCGAGATCGCTCTCGATCTCCTTGTAGATGTTCAGCAGCGACGGCGGCACCGGCACGCCCGGCGGCACCGAGAAACTCAGGCCATGCGCCTGGCCGCGGCCGTGGTACGGGTCCTGCCCGAGGATCACCACCTTCACCTGCTCGAACGGCGTGGCGTCGAACGCGGCGAAGATCTGCGGGCCGGGCGGGAACACCGCCGCGCCACTGGCCTTGCGCTGGCGCAGGAAGCTGGACAGCTCGCGCATCTGCGGCTGCAGCAGGTAATCGCCGACATGCTGCTTCCAGCTCGGTTCCAGCTGGATCGTCGGGGTGTCGGCTACTTCATCCATCATCGGATCAGGGGTCCATCGTTCAATCGGGCCAGGCGCAGCTGGAACAACACCTTGGTGACCAGCAGCCGCTCTTCGATCGGCTTGAGCACCAGGTCATTGGCACCGGACTGCAGCAGCCCGGTCTGGTTGTGCGGGTTGCCATCACCGGTCATCACCAGCACCGGCAGGCGGCGCTTGCCGTAACCGAAGTCCACGCGCACGCGCTGCACCACGTCGCGCCCGCTCAGTTCGCCCTTCAGGGTGACATCGGTCAGCACCAGGTCGATGCGGTGGCGGCTGCGGCCCAGCGACTCGGCAGTGAGCAGGGTGAATGCCTCTTCGGCGCTGACCACGTGCAGTACGTTCAACTGCTGGCGCTCGAGCATGCGCTTGGTGGCCTCGGCCACCACGCGGCTGTCTTCGATATAGAGGATGGTGGCGCCGGGGATGGTCTGCGGCTGCACATAGCCACGGATGAAGGTCGCCAGTGCCTCATGGCCCAGCGCCTTGTCGAAATAGTCGGTGACGTACTCGGTGAAGCGTCGCTGCTCCAGGTGCTGCTGGGCATCGCCGGACACAACGATCACCGGCACATAGGCCTGGCCGGCGGCTTCGCGCACCATCCGCGCCAGCGCCAGGCCGTCGCCATCGCGCAGGGTCAGCGAGGTCGTCACCAGGTCCACCGGGCCCTGCGCCAGCGCCTGCTGCGCATCCTCGATGCTGTCGCAGCCGATCACCTCCACGCCCGGCAGGTCACGCTGCAGGACATCGGCGATCAGTTTGCGGACCAGCTTCGAACCATCGACCACCATCACCCGCGTCGCGGGCCCTTCAAGGTGCTTCAGCGCTTGCGGTTGCATGCCGGTCTCAGGTGTCGGTCGGACGGGTCTGGCGGAGGAAGTGGCCGGTCACCAGCCAGGCGCCCAGCCAGCCCAGCAGCAGCGTGCCGACCAGGACCAGGCCGCCGTGCAGCAGGTCCAGGCCATGCAGCACGAACGGGCTGCCGTAGCTGCGCGAGAGTTCGGCCAGCGGCACGCGCAGGGCGGCACCGGCGGCGCCGATCAGGGCCAGCGCTACCGCGCCGGCGCCCAGCCCGTACCACGCGCCCAGGTACAGGAACGGGCGGCGGATGAAGCCATCGCTCGCGCCGAGCAGCTGCAGCACGCCGATCTCTTCGCGACGGGCCTGGATGTCAAGGCGCACGGTGTTGCCGACCACCAGCGCGGCGCCCACGCCGAGCAGCACCGACAGCACCTGCACCAGACGTGCACCGAACGCCAGCCAGGCGTCCAGGCGCTGGCGCCACAGCGCATCGTGCTGCACCAGATCGGCCTCGGGCAGGCTTTCCAGCGCGCGCGCCAGGCGTGCGTCGTCCTTGCCCTGGCCCGGGGTGATCACCAGCAGCGAGGGCAACGGATTGTCGTTGAGCGCATCGATCGCCTCACCGAGGCCGGCATCACGCAGTTCCTGCAGGCCCTGCTCGGGTGTGCGCACATTCACTTCGGCCACGTCATCGCGGTCGCGCAGCTGGCCGGCCAGGCGAAGCGCACCGGGACCATCGATGTTGCCCTTCAGGAACACGTTGATGTCGCGCGACTGCTGCACGCTGCCGGCGAACTGCTTGAGGTTGTCCAGCGCGATCGACAGCCCCAGCGGCAACGCCAGGGCCAGCGCCATGACCATCACGGTCAGCAGGGTCGCCCACGGCTTGCGGCAGGCGCGGCCCAGGCTGAACACCACGCTGTGCACGTGGTGCTGGAACCAGACGCCCACGCGCGACGGGGCGGCGGCTTCGCTGTTTTCGTTCTTCGCCATCGGTTACTCCGCCAGGTCCTGCGGCGAGATGTCATCCACCAGCCGGCCGTGGTCGAGGATCAATACGCGCTTGCGCATGCGGCGCAGCAGCGGCAGGTCGTGGCTGACCACCAGCACGCTGGTGCCGCGCGAGGGCAGCTCGGCGAACAGGGCCATGATCTCCGCTGCCAGGGTCGGGTCGAGATTGCCGGTCGGCTCATCGGCCACCAGCAGCTTGGGCTCGCCGACGATGGCGCGGGCGATGCCGACGCGCTGCTGCTCGCCGGCCGACAGCTGCGAGGGCAGTGCCTTCTCACGATGGCCCAGGCCCATGCGCTCGAGCACTGAACGCACGCGCTTGTTGATGTCGCCACGGCGGGTACCACGCAGGATCAGCGGCAGCGCCACGTTCTCGGCAATCGAGCGGTCCATCAGCAGGCGGTGGTCCTGGTAGACCGCCCCCACCGCGCGTCGGTGGCGCGGCACGTCGCCGCCGCGCACCTTCAGCAGGTTGCGCTCGTCGAACACCACCGCGCCACGGCTGGGCCGCTCGTCCAGGTGGATCAACTTGAGCAGCGTACTTTTACCCGCACCGGAATGGCCGGTGACGAACAGCATCTCGCCCGGCGCGACCTCGAAGCTGACATCGGTCAGTGCCTCGTGGCCACCGGCGTACTGTTTGCTGACATTGTCGAAGCGCAGGACACTCATGCCCCGATTATGCAGGACCGGCGCGACGGCGTGGAGATGGTGGGGCGATTGGTGGTAGCCGCAGGAGCAGCCGAGCGTAGGCTCGGCTCTACAGGGCGGCATGGGGGCTGTAGAGCCGAGCCCATGCTCGGCTCAGTGCGGACTGAGGACCGCACGCACCATCGGCGGCTTAGTTGCCCGACAGCATCCGCCGGATCTTGCGGCCGATGCGGGTCAGGAACGAATCGCCGGTATCGGCGGCGGTACGCACCGGCTTGGCCACCACCTGCACCGGGGTCACCGGGCTCGCGCCGTTGCCGGCGTTGGCCTGCACGCCCTCGGCACCCTCGACCGGACGGCCATGGCGACGACGACGGCGCTTGCGCGGCTTGTGTTCACCATCCACGGCACCTTCCGGTGCGCCTTCGGCGCGCGGCGGGCGCGGCGGACGCGGGGCCTGGGCAGCGGCGCCTTCAGCACCGGCGACCGGGGCCGCAGCCCCCTGCTCGCCTTCCACGCGCGGCTTGCGCGGGCCGCGCGAACGGCGTTCGCCGCTGCGCTCGCCGTCACGGCCACCACGACCACCACCACTGCCGGAACGACCGCCACTGCGGCCACCACCCCGACGCTCTTCCTCGGCGGCGCGGGCTTCGCGCGCTTCACGGAAGATCTGGCCGACGCTTTCGTTGTCCTCGCCTTCCTCGCCTGCAGCCGGGGCCGGGCGTTCCGGGCGCGGCAGCGGGGTCAGCAGTTCCTTGGTGACCGGCTCGGAGGGAATCTTCTGCTCGATGTAGGCCTCGATGTCCGGCAGGCCCATCGCGTAGCGTTCGCAGGCGAAGCTGATCGCATCACCTTCTTCACCCAGGCGCGCGGTACGGCCGATGCGGTGCACGTAGTCTTCGGCATCGAACGGCAGGTCGTAGTTGTAGACGTACTTGATGCCGTCGATGTGCAGGCCGCGCGCGGCGACGTCGGTGGCCACCAGGATTTCCAGCTGGCCCTTCTGGAAGCGGTTGAGCAGGCTCTCGCGCTTCTTCTGCGGCACGTCGCCGGACAGCACGCCGACACGGTAGCCGGCCTTTTCCAGCGAGCGGGCAACGCGCTCGACGAACACCTTGGTGTTGACGAACACCATGGTCCGCGCGCCTTCGCTGCGCGACAGCAGGCCCAGCAGCAGCGGGATCTTCTCGTCGTCGGCCGGGAAGTAGATGCGCTGGCGCACGCGGGCAGCGGTGATGGTCTCGGCTTCGACCACCAGCTTCTGCGGCTCGTTCATGTGCTCGTAGGCCAGCTCCAGCACGCGATGGCTGAGGGTGGCGCTGAACAGCAGGGTCTGGCGGATGGTGCGTTCCGGCATGCGGCGCAGCAGGAAGCGGATGTCCTTGATGAAGCCCAGATCGAACATGCGGTCGGCTTCGTCCAGCACGCAGATCTCGCAGGCATGCAGCGAAACCACCTTGTGCTGCTTGACGTAGTCGATCAGGCGGCCCGGGGTGGCGATGATCACGTCCACGCCCTGCTGCAGCAGCTCGCGCTGCTTGTCGTAATCCACGCCACCGTAGACCAGCGCGAAACGCAGGCCCAGGTCGGAACCGAACTTCACCGCATCCTTGTGGATCTGGATGGCCAGTTCGCGGGTCGGGGCGAGGATCAGGGCGCGGGGGTCTTCCGGCTTGCGGTCGGCCAGCGCCGGACGGGTCAGCAGGCGGTTCACGACAGCGACCAGGAAGGCCAGGGTCTTGCCGGTACCGGTCTGGGCCTGGCCGGCAACATCACCACCGGGCAGCGCGACCGGCAGGGTCAGCGCCTGGATCGGGGTGCATCGGGTGAATCCGGCTCCTTCAAGGCCGGCCTGCAGGGCCGGGTGCAGCTCGAAGGAGGAGAAGGTCAAATCGGTCAGCGGTTTGTCGCTCATGAGTCCGTCTTGGTATGGCCGCCGGCCCTTGGGGCGGCTGGCACTTCAGCGTCTAGGGGAACCGTCGCAAACTGCGGCCCCTGCGGCGGGTTGGCAGGCCGGGACCCCTCGGTCCGTGCGCCGCACAATGTCCCAGTTTAACGCACTCGGGCAGGCAAACCGGAATGCGACGTCTCATGGCATCCAGAGACGTGACCTTCACCCAGCCACACCGGACTTGAACGGCCTGCACGGAGGCGCTGGTGTCGCCCACTGCCAGCCCCATCTTCAGGAAGACAGTGAAATCCGACACATACCGGCCATCGAAGCGATCACGATACGCTGGGTTCCAGACGGCGCCTGTCCCTGCCCCGCGATAGGGGTACACTGCCGGCCGTGAGCGTCCAGGCATCCCGCCGAACGCACCGCGGCAGTGCGCCGCGAGGCAACGACGAGGGTCGCGCCACCGGGCAAGGCCCAGTTCACCCACCTCCGGCATGGCCGGGTGCAATCCAAGACGAGAAACCAAGATGAGCGACAAGGTTGTACATGTCGGCGACGCCGACTTTGATAGCGCAGTGCTGAATTCCAAGGAACCGGTGCTGGTCGATTTCTGGGCCGAGTGGTGTGGCCCCTGCAAGATGATCGCCCCGGCGCTGGACGAGCTGGCCGATGCCTACCAGGGCCGCGCCAAGATCGCCAAGGTCAACGTTGACCACAACCGTGCGCTGGCCGCGAAGTACCACGTGCGTTCGATTCCGTACCTGGTCGTGTTCAAGGATGGCGAGAAGGTCGGCGAGCAGATCGGTGCGGTGGGCAAGGCCCAGCTGGCCGGCCTGCTGGACAAGGCCTTGGCCTGATCCTGCCGGTCTCCGGCAGCCGCCGAGCGCGGCTGCCGGCGGGCGCACCACGCCCATGATGAATGCTGTTCCCGGCGACCCTTGCATGGCGCCGCAGGCCGATGATAGTGTCGGCATATCCGGCCGCGTTCGCGTGCCGCACCCTCTGGACGCAGTTTCTTCCAGACCCATTCCCAACGTTCGCCGCCCCAGCCGGGCGCTCGCACCGTCAAGCGAGGAATAACGCTCTTGTCCGATAACACTTCCGAAACCGGCAGCGCTGATGCGCCCGCCGAAAAGCGCGTGCGCAAGCCCCGCGTGAGCAAGGCCGCCGCCCCGGCAGCCGCAGAAACCAGCGCCGCTCCGGCGCAGCCGACCCTGCCGCTGGCCGCCGCGCCCGAAGCACCGGCGCCGGCCGCAGCACCTGCGCCGAGCGCGCCCGCCGCCGAGGCCCCTGCCAGCAGTGGCGGTGGCGAGGGTGGCGAGGGCCGCGAATCCGGCCAGCCGCGGCAGCAGAATCACCAGGGGGGTGGCCAGAACCAGGGCCAGAACCCGTACAACCAGAACGGCCAGCAGGGCCAGGGGCAAGGTCAGGGCAACCGCCGCGACCGCTTCCGCAACCGCCGCGACCGTGACCGCAACAACCGCTTCCGCGACGATGGCATGTCCAATGACGGCGGCGAACAGCAGCCGTTCGTGCCGCGCCCGCACGCCAACGTGCCCGAGGGCTTCCCGGTGTACTCGCTGAGCGACCTCAAGCGCATGCCGGCACAGAAGCTGCTGGAAATCGCCGAGCAGCTGCAGATCTCCGAAGGCGTGGCCCGTGCCCGCAAGCAGGACGTGATCTTCGCCCTGCTGAAGGTGCTGACCCGCCACGGTGACGGCGTCGCCGCCGATGGTGTGCTGGAAATCCTGCCGGATGGCTTCGGTTTCCTGCGCGCGGCCGAAGCCAGCTACCTGGCCGGCCCTGACGACACCTACATCTCGCCCAGCCAGATCCGCCGCTTCAACCTGCGCACCGGCGACCACATCTCCGGCCGCATCCGCTTCCCGAAGGACGGCGAGCGCTACTTCGCGCTGAACATCGTCGACACCATCAACGGCGAGCCGATCGAAGCGTCGAAGAACAAGGTGCTGTTCGAGAACCTGACCGCACTGTTCCCGCGCCGCCGCTTCACCCTTGAGCGTGGCAACGGTTCGTCGGAAGACATCACCGGCCGCATCCTCGACCTGATGGCGCCGCAGGGCAAGGGCCAGCGCTCGCTCATCGTGTCGCAGCCGAAGGCCGGCAAGACGATGATGATGCAGCAGGTCGCCACCGCCATCACCACCAACCATCCGGACGTGCACCTGATCGTGCTGCTGATCGACGAGCGCCCGGAAGAAGTGACCGAAATGCAGCGCACCGTGCGCGGCGAGGTCATCAGCTCGACCTTCGACGAGCCGGCCGCGCGCCACGTGCAGGTGGCCGAAATGGTCATCGAGCGCGCCAAGCGCCTGGTCGAGCACAAGAAGGATGTGGTGATCCTGCTCGACTCGATCACCCGCCTGGCCCGCGCCTACAACAACGTGGTGCCGAGCTCGGGCAAGGTGCTGACCGGTGGTGTGGACGCCAACGCCCTGCACCGCCCGAAGCGCTTCTTCGGTGCCGCGCGCAACGTGGAAGAAGGCGGCAGCCTGACCATCATCGCCACCGCGCTGGTCGACACCGGCTCGAAGATGGACGAGGTGATCTACGAAGAGTTCAAGGGCACCGGCAACAGCGAAGTGCACCTGAGCCGTCGTATCGCTGAAAAGCGCGTGTTCCCGGCCATCGACATCAACCGTTCCGGTACCCGCCGCGAAGACCTGCTGATCGAACCGGAACTGCTGCAGAAGATCTGGATCCTGCGCAAGCTGCTGCATCCGATGGATGAAATGGCCGCGATGGAATTCCTGCTCGACAAGATGAAGAACACCAAGTCCAACGACGAGTTCTTCGGTTCGATGAAGCGCTGATCCGCGCCATTGCATCGAAAAGAACCTGCCGCCCGCTGCGGCAGGTTTTTTTTTGCCTGCAGGGCGACCTGCTTCACTTTGCCGCCGCTGACTTTTGGCGATAATTCGCCCCATACCCTGCCCGGCCCCAAGGGCGTGGCCACCGATTCCCGCTGTCGCCCCTTCCGGAGAACCGGTCGGGTCCAGCCTCCTGCCGGATCCGTCGACGCATGCGAACGCTGTCCCCCCGCCTCAACCTGGGCAAGCTGATCCTCGCCCTGGCCCTGCTCAGCGCCATCATTGCCCTGGCCAATACCCTGCTGGCCAGTTACCGCGTGCAGCGCGACCAGCTGGTCGGCAACACGCTGGAGGCCAACCGCGTCTATGCCACCAAGCTGGCCGAGACCACCCAGAACTTCCTGCTGGCCGCGCAGCAGGAGCTGGCCTACGCCGCCACCCGGCTCGGCCAGAATGATCTCGATCCGGCACAGGCCCAGGATGAAGCCAGCCGGCTGCAGCTGCAGACCAACAGCTTCAACTCCTCGCTGGTGGTCGACGCCGACGGCCTGGTGATCGCCACCTCGCCGCAGACCCTGCAGCTGCAGGGCGAGATCCTGCACAGCGCCGGCAACAACGCCGCACTGGCCGCGCGCCAGCCGATGATCAGCGATCCCTACCAGTCGACCACCGGCAAGCTGCTGGTCTCGCTGTCGCACCCGATCTTCGATCGCCAGGGCCGCTATCGCGGCTACGTCAGCGGCACCCTCTACCTGCGCCAGCGCAGTGCGCTGCACACGCTGCTGGGCAAGCACTACTACCGCGACGGCTCGTACCTGTACGTGGTGGACCGCAATGGCCGCCTGCTGTACCACGCCGATGGCAAGCGGGTCGGCGACTACGTGGTCGGCAACCCGGCGGTGAAGGCAGTCGTGCGCGGTGAACGCGGTGCGCAGCAGGTCCGCAACAACCTGGGCGTATCGATGCTGGCTGGCTATGCACCGGTGCCGGCCACCGGCTGGGGCATCATCGCCCAGCGGCCGACCGAGGCCACGCTGCAGCCATTGTCACGGTTGATGACCGCGGTGATCTGGAATGCGATCCCGCTCGGCCTGCTGTCACTGCTGGTCACCTGGTGGTTCGCCCGTCGCATCTCGATGCCGCTGTGGCAGCTGGCGCGAAACGTGCAGGGTGGCGAGGACACCGGCAACGCGATCAGCCACGTCAGCGGCATCCGCGCCTGGTACTTCGAGGTGGCCCAGCTCAAGCAGGCGGTGCTGCACAGCTTCAACGCGCTGCAGGACCGCATCGGCACGCTCAGCCGCGCCAACCGTACCGATCCGCTGACCGGCCTGCTCAATCGCCGCGGCCTGCAGCAGGCGCTGGATGCGCTGCAGGTGCAGGGCATTCCGTTCGCGATCCTGGCGCTGGACATCGATCGCTTCAAATCGATCAACGACAGCCACGGCCATGACGTCGGTGACGCCGCCATCGTCCATATCGCCGACCAGATGCGCCGCTACTCGCGCGACAGCGACATCCTCTGCCGCGCCGGCGGCGAGGAATTCCTGCTGCTGTTGCCGGGCATCAGCACCGACTCGGCGCGCCAAGCTGGCGAGCGCCTGCGCCAGCACATCGCCGATCACCCGTTCGAGCCGGTCGGCACCATCACCGTGTCACTGGGCGTGGCCCACTTCCCCAGCTTCCATGTCGATGCCGAGCAGGCGCTGCGGCTGGCCGACAAGGCCCTGTACATGGCCAAGGAACAGGGCCGCAACCGGGTGGTGGTCTACCCGTACGCGGACTGAAAAGCGGCCGGCCTGGCCGACCGCTTCACCGCGCCGGGCTCAGCGCTGCGCCAACGGTGTCAGCAGGCGCAGGCCGCGCTGGGTGCCATCGACCATGTACACGCCCCCGGCCGGCAGCAGATCACTGCCCGCCTGTTCGACGGCATCCGGCCTGCGCCACGGTGCGGCCTGGCGCGGGCCGGGGATGTAGGCACGCCAGCGGCCATAGCGCTCCGGCTGGGCATTGCCGTTGCTGCCGGTGTCGCTGTTCAGGGCGAAGTTCACCGGCACGCGCACGGTCCAGAAGTCGCGCGTGCTGTTCTCGCCGGTGGTCGGCGGGATGAAGGTCCACTTGCGCGCGCCGCTGATGCTGGCCTTGGCGAGCAGGTCACGCATCTTGGCCAGGGTCCGCTCCGGCGCGACCACGGTCATGTTCACCTGTTCGGCAATGACGTCGGCCACGGTCCCATCGCGGGCTACCTTGACCAGCAGCAGCACATCACCCTGCCCACCACTGCGGAAGACATCCTCGGGGTAGCGCGGTGGCGGCATGCTCTTCCGGGTCACCGAATCGGTAGCCTTCGGGTCATACTCACTGAAGTCGACACTGGTCATGCTGACTTGGTAGCTGCCGTCCTCCTGCTGCTTGCCACGCAGGCGCACCCGCAGTGGTGCGTGGACCGCCACCGGCTTGCCATCGCGCAGCGTCGGCTCGAACTGCCAGCCACGGATGGTGCCCTCCACGAATGAGGCGATACCCGGTGCGAGCATCGCCTGCTGGTCCAGGACCAGCGCGCTGACCGAACCATCGGCCGCCACGTCGATACTGCCCGACAGCGCCATGCTCATCTCGGCGGTGGCACGCACGGCGCGCGCGTTCTGGGCGACGGCCTCGGCTGGCAGCAGGGGGGCACCGGCGGAGAACGCCAGGGCCAGGGCAAGGAACAGGGGGGAACGCATCATTGCCGGATCCGTGGTGATGAAGTGAGCACCGAGCGTACCGCAGTCCTGACCGGACCGGCACGTGCTTCACGCCACGCCGTTCAGGCCAGGCGATGGGCCGCCGCGTAGGGCGGCGTATCCGGATAGTTCCCCTCGGCGAAGCGCGCCTGCAGGTCCTGCCACCACGCCGGATCGAACAGGTGCCGGTAGTGCTCCCTCACCGCCGCCAGTTCGCTGGCGGGCAGGCCCATGAACGGGCCGAAGCGCTCGGGAAACACGTCGCGTGGACCGACATGGAACCAGGGTTCATCGGCCATGGCTTCCTCCGGCGTACGCGGCTGCGGCCAGGCGCGGAACACGCAGTCGCTGACCAGGCACAGCTCGTCGTAGTCGTAGAACACGGCCCGGCCATGCCGCGATACGCCGAAGTTCTTCGGCAGCATGTCGCCGGGGAAGATGTTGTTGCGCGCCATGTCGGTGATCGCCTGCGCGTAGTCGAGTACCGCTGCGCGCACCGCCTCGCCCCCCTGCTCGCGCAGGTACAGGTTCAATGGACGGAAGCGACGCTGTACGTAGCAAAGTGCGACTTCCACATGGTCGCCATCGACCCGCACGGTCTGCGCGCATTGCTGCAGCAGCTCCTCCAGCAAGGCCGGTGCGAAGCGGTCGCGCGGGAAGCGCAGGTGGCGATACGGCTGCGCATCTAGCAGGCGGCCGACGCGGTCGAGGTTGAACACCAGCGCGTACTTCTCTTCCACCTGCTGCCGCGACATCGCCTTGGGCCACGCGAAGCGGTCGCGGATCAGCTTGAACACCAGCGGATAGCTGGGCAGGGTGAACACTGCCATGACCATGCCAGGTGTGCCTTCGGCGGGCACCAGCCGCTCCTGCGGATGCTCGTTGAAGTGGCGGAAGAAGGTCCGGTAGCGCTCGGTCTTGCCCTGCTTGGCACGGCCCAGAACGGTGTAGATCTCATCGATGGGCTTGCTTGGCAGCAGGCTGCGCAGGAACACCACCGCATCGCCCACCGTGGCGAGGTCGGCCTGGAAATAACTGCGCGACACGCCGAACAGGTGGGCGACGTCGCGGCGCCGGGTGAGCACCGCGTCGGCACGCAAGCCACGCTCATCGTTGACCAGCGCGATCACGCAGGGTGAGAAGCGGTGCTCGCCGAACACGCGGCCCACCAGGTAGGCACGGCGCTCGCGATAGAACACGGTGTCCAGCAGCTCGATGCTGCGCACCGGCGTATCGCCCCAGTGGGCCAGATCATCCTGCAGGCGCACGGCGATGGCCGCCGCGCAGCGCAACTGGTGCGCATACGGAATGTCGAAGCGGTAATCGGCCAACACGCGCTGCAGGGCCTCCACCGGCCGCGTCGGTGAAACCGCGTAGGTATGCCGCGCGACCGGATGGGTGATCGCATCGGACGGCTCGACGTCAAAGGCGATGAACTCCAGCGCCGGATCCACGCCACGGGTGGAGAACAAGCGCCGCGACAGGGTGTTGTAGAACGTCTTGTACAGTTCGGCGTCGATCAGCCCCCGCAGCAATGCGCTGTAGCGTGCATGCACCTGCAGCCACAGTGCGCGCTCCCCGATCGCTTCGCCGGCAAGGCGCCGCAGTGCATCCATCTGTTCGGCAATGCACAGGTCGTACAACGCGATGCGCTCGACTGCATCCCGGCGTGCGCCCGCCCAGTCGCGCTGCTCGAAACGCTGCCGCGCGCGGGCGGTGATCGCCGCAAAGCGGGCGTGGTACTGCTCGAAGCCAGCGTGGATGGCACCAGCGATGCGCGACGCCAGCTCGGCATCGATATCAGGCTCGGACATGCAGGACTCAGCCGGGAGGACCGGCTTCACCATACGCTGGCGTGTGCAATGGCGTCGAGTGCGAAGGTAGTGCCGGCCGCTGGCCGGCAGCACCTGGACCGTCGATGGATCGATGCAGACGCCGGCCAGCGGCCGGCACTACCGGCTCAGATCGCCAGTTCGGCCTCTACGTCCTGCACCTTGCGTCGGGCCAGTGCAAGGTTGGACTTGGTCCGGTCCAGCACGATGTAGAAGAACAGGCCCTTCTTCTTCGCGACCGGTCGCATGATGTGGTACGCCTTGCCCAGCGAGATCAGGATATCCTCGATGCTGTCATTGAGGTTCAACGAGGCAGCGGTCTTCATCTTGGCCCGGATCACTTCGGTGTTGCCGGCGGCGGCCACTTCCATGTCCATGCCGGCACCGGCTTCGCCCAGCAGCATGCCGCTTTCGTAGTCGACCAGCGCCACTGCCTGCGCGCCGTCGATGCCCATCAGTGCGTTCAACGATTCATTCAATCCAGCCACGTCGCACCCCTTGTCGATGTTGGTTCGAGCCCCTCGTTCCCCTGCGGCCGGGCTCACGATCCGCCGAGTTCGGCCAGGATCGCCTGGCCACATTCCCTGCTCTGCCACAGCACCTGCCCGATCACGCTGCGCTGGTCGCAGGCCGCCATCAGCAGCAGCGGCGCACGCCCTTCGGCCTGGATCGCCAGCATCAGCACCTTCCCGCCCATCGCTTCCAGCATCAGCGTCTGCAGATCGCCCAGCACCAGTTCGCGCCCCACCGCTGCGGCCAACGCCAGCATCGCGCTGGTCATCGCCGCCAGCCGTTCGCCGCGCCCGTCGGCACCGGCGCTGACCAGGGCAAAGCCATCGACGCTGGCCAGCACCACCGTGCGCACGCCTTCCACCCGCTGCTGCAGGTCCTGCAGCAGCGGCTGCAGGCGCTCACGCTGGCCCGCGTCGGGCAGTACCGCCATCTGCCCGTCACCCATGCGCAGCCACCAGTGCGTGCGCTTCCATTTCGCTCATCAGTACATCCATCAGCAGCAGTCCCTGTTCGCGGTCACGGGCATCGACGGCCAGCAACGGCAGTGGCTGGTCGTCAAGGCAGGCGTGCGTGGCCCAGTCATCCAGCGCCGCCTGTGGTGCCTGGTCCAGGTGGCTGACGGCCACGACCAGTGCCAGGGATGATGCGAACGGCTGCAGCACCTGCAGGTAGTCCTGCAGCTCGCTGGCAATGCCGGCGCGCCGTGCGTCCAGCAGCAGCACCGCGCCCCGTGCACCCTGCAGCAGGATCGGCCACAGGAAATCGAAACGCTGCTGGCCGGGCGTTCCGTACAGACGCAGGCGTTCTCCGTTGGGCAGGTCGATGTCTGCATAGTCCAGCGCGACGGTGGTGGAGGCCTTGTCGGCACCGAGGCGATCACTGTTGGCCACATCGGTGTCGACTACCGCGCCGGCCGCGATGCTGCGCACCAGCGTCGACTTGCCGCTGCCCATGCCGCCCAGCACCACCACCTTGTGCTCACGCATTGCGCTCACTCCCGCGCAAGTGCCGCCACAGGCGGGCAAGCAGTCCGTTGTCGATGCGGGTGCCACCGGTCGCCATCATCGGCGTCGCCGGGGCGGCCTGCAGCTGCGCGTAGCCACACAGGTAGGCCGCGTGGATGAAATCGCGAACGGCCGCCGCCGGCAGCTCAAGCAGCATCGCGCATTCTTCAACCGTGCACGCGCGCTTGAGCAGCAACGAGCAAAGGCGGAATCCATCGTGGTCGTGTCCCAGTACGCGGAAATCCGGCCAGCGCAGCAGCTTCACCGAAGCGCCGCGCAGGCGTTCGTCCAGTGCCTGCCAGTGGCGGCTGCGTTGCGCCCATTGCCACAACAGCGGCCGCAGCGGCTGGCGTGTTCGCTCACCAGCCAGCGCCTGCAGGCGCATTGGCGTCAGTGCATCCAGCTGCAGGCGTTCGAAAGCATCGGCCAGGCGCTCCACCAGCGCGCTCGCGGGTTCCTGCAACAGCACGGCCTGGTCGTGCTCCAGATCCATCAGCAGCAAAGGCTCGCCCGCATCACTCAACAGTGCCTGGCCATGGCGCAGCGGCAACCGCTCGCGCAGCAGGCGGGTAATGGCGTGTGCGCCATCGGCCAGACGTATCAGCGCGGGTGCGGGCATGGCCAGGGGCTCCGGTGCCAACTGCATGCGACGCAGCGCGCGGCCGATGGCACCGTCGTCGAGAACATCCTGGTGTCCGTCGCCGTCGCGCAGTTGGCCGCCGTTGTCCTCGATCCAGCATTGCAGGCGCGGTCGCTGCTGGCGCATGCGCTGGGCCGCGTTGCGCAGTGCCGGGGTATCGCGGATGACCAGCAGGTCGCAATCGTCCAGGTCCCGGCTGCGGCGGACCTGGCCGTCCGGCAGTGCCGACGCCAGGCGCAGCCGTTGCAGCAGGGCCTGCTCGCCCTGGATATCGGTTCCCACTACCAGCACGCGTGCCATCCGTGTCCCCGGGCGACCACCTCCCCGGTGGTCTCGCGTCGCCAAGGCTAGGATATAGCCGACGAAGACCGTCGTGATCGACTACTCAGATTGAAGGCGGTTGCACGCCCCCTTCTGTCGGTTCTGCGACAGCCATCGCGGGCAAGTTTCATGCCCCGTTGACGGCAGTCCGACAGCTGACGGATGTCACGGTTTCATCGCCTGGGGTCAGATCCCTTTTGCGCGCCAAAGCGATATCACCCCCCACCGCCCCGGAAAAACAAAAACCGCGCCGAAGCGCGGGTTTCCATGTTGCAGCAGGCGAACGGCGGAGGCTCAGCCGCGCACGTGCTGCACCCCGGCGTTGAATCTCGCGCTCGGGCGCATTGCCTTGCTGGCCCTGGCCACGTCCGCGCGGTAGTAGCCACCGATGTCCACGGCCTTGCCCTGCACCGCGATCAGCTCGTCGACGATCTTCTGCTCGTTGTCGGTCAGCGCCTTGGCCAGCGGGGCGAAGCGTGCCTTCAGTGCAGCATCCTCGTCCTGCGCGGCCAGGGCCTGCGCCCAGTACAACGCGATGTAGAAGTGGCTGCCACGGTTGTCGATGCCGCCGAGCTTGCGCGACGGCGACTTGTCGTTGTCCAGGAACTGGCCGTTGGCTTCGTCCAGCGCCTTGGCCAGCACGCGGGCGGCGGCGTTGTCATAGCGGTTGCCCAGGTGTTCCAGCGACGCGGCCAGGGCCAGGAACTCACCCAGCGAATCCCAGCGCAGGTAGTCCTCTTCGACGAACTGCTGCACGTGCTTCGGGGCCGAACCACCGGCGCCGGTCTCGAACAGGCCACCACCGGCCATCAGCGGCACGATCGACAGCATCTTGGCGCTGGTGCCCAGCTCCATGATCGGGAACAGGTCGGTCAGGTAGTCGCGCAGCACGTTGCCGGTCACCGAGATGGTGTCCTCGCCCTTGCGGATGCGGTCCAGCGAGAACGCGGTCGCTTCCACCGGCGGCAGGATGCGGATGTCCAGGCCGTTGGTGTCGTGGTCCTTCAGATACTGCTCGACCTTGGCGATGACCTGCGCGTCGTGGGCGCGGGCGGCATCCAGCCAGAACACGGCCGGGGTGCTGCTCAGGCGGGCACGCTCGACGGCCAGCTTGACCCAGTCCTGGATCGGCGCGTCCTTGGTCTGGCACATGCGCCAGATGTCACCGGCTTCCACGGCGTGCTCGAACACCACGGTGCCGGCATCGTCGGTGACCTTGACCACGCCATCGGCAGCGATCTGGAAGGTCTTGTCGTGCGAGCCGTACTCCTCGGCCTTCTGTGCCATCAGGCCGACGTTGGGCACCGAACCCATGGTGGCCGGGTCGAAGGCGCCGTGCGCCTTGCAGTCGTCGATGACGGCCTGGTACACGCCGGCGTAGCAGCGGTCCGGAATGACGGCCTTGGTGTCCTGCAGCTTGCCTTCGGCGTTCCACATCTTGCCGGAGTCGCGGATCATCGCCGGCATCGAGGCGTCGACGATGACGTCGCTCGGCACGTGCAGGTTGGTGATGCCCTTGTCCGAGTTGACCATGGCCACGCCCGGGCGCTGTGCGTACTCGGCAGCCAGGTCGGCTTCGATCGCAGCACGGGTGGCTTCCGGCAGCGACGGCAGGCGCGCAGCCAGGTCACCGATGCCGTTGTTGGCGTCGAAACCGGCCTGCTTGAGTACGTCGGCGTGCTTGGCCAGCACGTCCTTGTAGAACTCATTGACCGCCACGCCGAACATGATCGGGTCGGAGACCTTCATCATGGTCGCCTTCAGGTGCAGCGAGAACAGCACGCCCTGGGCCTTGGCATCGGCGATCTGCTCACCGAGGAACGCGGCCAGTGCCTTGCGGCTCATCACGGCGGCGTCGACGATCTCGCCGGCCTTGACCGCGGTCTTTTCCTTCAGCACGACGGCACTGCCGTCCTTGCCGTGGAAGGTGATCTTCAGCGAACCGGCGTTGGCCAGGGTGGCCGACTTTTCGCTGCCGTAGAAATCGCCGGCGGCCATGTGCGCGACGTGCGACTTCGAATCGGCCGACCAGGCGCCCATGCGGTGCGGGTGCTTGCGCGCGTAGTTCTTCACCGACAGCGGTGCACGGCGGTCGGAGTTGCCTTCGCGCAGCACCGGGTTCACCGCGCTGCCCTTGACCTTGTCGTAGCGCGCCTTGTAGTCGCGCTGCTGGTCGTCGGCCGGGGTTTCCGGGTAATCCGGCAGCGGGTAGCCCTGGTCCTGCAGTTCCTTGATGGCCGCCTTCAGCTGCGGCACCGAGGCGGAAATGTTCGGCAGCTTGATGATGTTGGCGTCCGGGGTGGTCGCCAGCTGGCCCAGCTCGGCCAGGTCGTCGCTGACCTTCTGCGCGTCGGACAGCAGTTCCGGGAACTGCGACAGGATGCGGCCGGACAGCGAGATGTCACGGGTTTCCACCACGATGCCGGCCGTGGCGGTGTAGGCGTCAACGATCGGCAGCAGCGACTGGGTGGCCAGGAACGGTGCTTCGTCGGTCAGCGTGTAGAGGATCTTGGACATGGGGGACTTGGACTCTGTAGCAATGCTCAGGGGAAGGCCGGCGCCAGCGCCGGGCCACGTGCAACCGTGTCGCGCGCGAGGCGGGGCCCCACGCTTTCCCCCGTCGCCGTCAGGGTGGGCGCGCGGCGGGGAAACCCCTGCATTGTCGCGTTTTCAGTCGCGCGGGGCAAAGCCACGCCATACGCGGCGGTACTGGATGCCGGCAACGCTGTGATCCATCGACGCCTGGATGAAGCCAACCATCGCCCAACAAAAAAGGACGCAGCCTCGCGGCTGCGTCCATCGTGAGCCCTGCCGGGAGAGAGTCGGCTGGACTTACTTGACATCGAACTCCTGCGGCGTTCCGGCCGCCTTGCCATCGACGGTGACTTCGGCGCGGTACTTGCCGGCCGGCCAGCCCTTTGCATTCTTGAAGGTGACGTTGGTGGTTTCCGCACCGCTGGTGTTCAGCGTGGCATTCTGTTCGCCGGCCACTTGGCCGTCCTGGTAGGTCAGCTTCGCGCCAACGGCGACGTTGTTGGCAGCACCGTCGGTCTTGACCGAGACGATGATGTCGTCCTTCGGCGCGAACAAAGCCGTCGTCGCAACCGACTTGTCGGCGGCTGCGGTCTTGCCGACCGTGACCGACGAGACGCTGACAGCAGCGGCTTCGGCCATCGGCGGCGGCGCGCCGGTCATCGGGGCCGGTGCTGCCGGTTCGGCCGGAGCAGTCGCTGCCGGAGCGGCATTGTTGTCGGTCGACTCTTCTTTCTTCTTGCAACCGACCAGGGCGACGCTGCCCAGCAGGGCGGCGATCAGGGCGGTCTGGAGCGGGGTGGTCTTGATCATTCGGGGTTCCTCCCAGGGATTGTTGGACGGCACTCTGGCCGGCTTACTTCGGCGGCAGTTTCAGGGTCTGGCCCGGGAAGATCTTGTCCGGGTCATCAAGCACATCGCGGTTGGCTTCGAAGATCTTCTTCCAGGCATTGGCGTCGCCCAGATGCTGCTTGGCGATCTTCGACAGCGAGTCACCCTTCTGCACGGTATAGGTGCCGCCGCTGACAACGTCTGCGGTGCTGTCCACCGAAGCGCTGACGCCGGAGAAGTCCGCCTTCGGTGCCTGTTCGGCGGTACTGTCGACGCTGCTGCTGACGCCGGAGAAATCGGCTTTCTTCTCGGTACTCATCCACAACTCCCGTCTGCATGACTACGTGATTGGCACGGTGCCATGGCGGTTGTTAAATGGGGATGGTGCAGATGTGAAGCCGCCCCCCGGGGCGGCTGAACAATCGGGGGAATGGACGCCCGGTAGTGCCGTCCGCTGGCCGGCTGTGCCACGGGATCCGGCCTTGGCCGATTGCCGGCCAGCGGCCGGCACTACCCGTAACCGCCTGCGAACCATGGTAGTGCCGGCCGCTGGCCGGCGCTCGCCGGGCATGGCCCGGCACAATGGGTATCCGACTGCGGCGGTTACTGCCGCAGCTCGCGGTAGGTCGCAGCCGGGGCGGCGATGCCGGGGCTGGCACGCCAAGGGTTGATGTCCAGGCCACCACGGCGGGTGTAGCGGGCCTCAACCTCGAGCCAGTGCGGCCGGCAGCGCGCAGATACCTCGCTGAAGATCCGCTCAACGCACTGCTCGTGGAACTCGGCGTGTTCACGGTAGCTGACCAAGTAGCGCAGCAGGCCCGCGCGATCGATCTTCGGCCCGCGGTAACGCAGGCTGACCGTGGCCCAGTCCGGCTGGCCGGTGACCGGGCAGTTGGACTTCAGCAGCGACGAGACCAGGGTCTCTTCCACCACCTCACCCGCATCGGCGGCGAGGAAGTCCGCCTGCGGCGGGCCGTAGCAGTCGATCTCCAGTTCCAGCCCGTCGATGGACTCGCCGAGCGGCGTCTCGCGCAGGCCCGGCAGGCCGAACTCGACCTGGACCGGCGCACCGGCGCAATCCGACAGATCCGCCACGATGCGCGCGCGCAGCGCCTCGGCGCTGTCGATGCGGGTGCTGTTGAGGGAGTTGAGGTACAGCTTGAACGACTTCGATTCGATCAACTGCGGCGAGGTGCACGGCACCTGCACGGTGGCGACGGCCGCCTGCGGCTTGCCGCGCGGATCGAGCCAGCTCAGCTCGAAGGCGTGCCAGCGGTCGTGGCCGACGAACGGCAGCGCTGCGTCATCGAGGCCGATCTCGGCGCGGGCACCGCTGCGGGGGATCGGGAACAGCAGGCCGGGATCGTACTGCGACGGGTAACTGACCTCGCGACCGAGGCTGGAATCCTGTGGGGTGTTCATGGTGGGCATTGTATCGCGCGGAGGGCGGGCCTTCGGCCTGGCCGGCCAACGGCGGAGCCCCTCCGTGGTGGGGTGTTGGGTCGTCGAAAGCCTGGATTCCCGGGAGTGGGCCGGGCGGATGGGGCTGGCGGGGACGCCGTGAATCCGTCCCTGGAGGTTTAGCCGCGCCATCCATGGCCC